>JAEWBI010000015.1 GCA_023391185.1 Bacillota bacterium
CCCCAAGCAAAGAAAGTCATAAGTGCATACATAAACCACATTTTTATCACCTATTTAATTCTAACATATTTTTTTTACTGTGGAAATAAGAATAATAGAAAAAGGAAGAACTAAATCTTCCTTATACCTTTAATTGTTTTTACATATGCATACTTTGAATCTTTAAAATTTAAATACTCATCTAATTTCTCTTTACAGTTAGTTGAAAAAATGTCTAATCTTTCGATTTTATTACCATTTATGCATATAGGAATTACATATCTCTTTTTAGCATCAACTGAAACATAATAATAATCAACTGGTTTTTCATTAGTTCTTTCTATTTTTTCGGCATTATTAAAATGCTTAAATTCATCATAAAGGTCAAACATCATAGATACTATTGCTTCTTCTTTAAGCTTATACAAATCATTTATTTTTAATATTCCTCTATTTATCATATCCTTAATAATATCAGCAATAAACTGCATTGCGTACTTATCTTCGTTTTTTTGAAGTTCTATACTATATTTATATACGCCATCAAAGAATAATTCCGCTATTTTTTGATTTTGAAAACCAATTTCTAATTCATCAAATTCATTTTTAAGAACTACTATGTCATCATATACTTTTTTTACTGTGGATAAATCCCAGTACTGTTGCCATATAAGACATGTATGTAAAACTCCATCTAGTCTATCTACGCATAATTTTGGTTTTTTATTTTCTACAACTGGATATCTTTCAAGATTTTGTAAATCATCAATATATACACCATCATCTTTTAAATACTTAACTATCTTTGGTGAACTTTTAATTATTGTATAAACATCAATTTCAGAACTTTCTTGATTAACTGTATCTCCCATTACATAATCTATACAATGACTAAATGTAGGTGTTCCTAAATCATGAAATAATGCAGCTAAAGTTTGAGTCTTATCTTTAGTGAAATTCCAAGTCATTAATGATGTTGCTATACTGTGTTCTAGCCTTGAATACCAATATTTAATATTATGTATTTTAGTGTAATCGCATCCACAAAACTGCCCTACATATGCTAATCTTTGCATTTCTAATGTATTAATATATTTATCTATAAAATCTGGATAATCACCTTTACAAAGTATATTAAAGTAACTATCTATTTCTTTATTACGTTCCATACCTTCACCCTCTAATGAGTTATTATAACATACAATTTTAATTATGTCTTAACAAAAAAAGACTATAAAAGTCTTTATTATCAAAAATCTACTTTATCTGGATCTACTCCTAATCCTTCACTCAATCTTATATTATCCATAATTATCATATCTTCATCACTAATTTGAAAATTAAAAACTTGCGAGTTTTCAATAATTCGACTTTCAGTAACAGACTTAGGAAGAGGTAAGGTATTATGCTGCAAACACCATCTAATACATAACTGCGCAACAGACTTATTATACTTCAAAGATAATTTAAGCAAATCCTCATTTTTTAATACTTCACCTGAACCAAGCGGACTATAAGCTTCTACAACTATATCATTTTCGTTGCAAAAATCACAAAGTTCTTTCTGCAAAAATCCTGGATGAATTTCTAATTGATTAATCATAGGTTTGATTTCGTAATTATCTAGTATTATTTCTAAATGATGTTTTCTAAAATTACTAACACCAATAGATTTAACTTTGCCCTCTTTATATAGTTTTTCTAAGGCTCTCCAAGTATCTAAATTTATCTCATTCCAGTTTTCAAATTGACTAGGAGATGCTGGCCAGTGTATTAAATATAGATCTAAGTAATCTAAATCTAATTTTTTTAGAGTTTCTTCAAAAGCAAGTAACGTTTTTTTATAACCCCTATTTGTATTCCAAACTTTACTAGTTATAAATAGCTGCTCTCTTGGAACACCACACATCTTAATCGCTTTTCCAACACTTTCTTCATTACCATATATGGCTGCTGTATCAATATGTCTATAACCATTTTTTATAGCAGATAAAACCGCATCAGTAGTTGATTTGTCATTAGGACTTTTCCAAGTTCCATATCCAATATTTGGTATTATTATTTCATTATTTAAAACAAAATTATTATTCATTTACTAACCTCCTATCATATATATTTAACTATAAATTAAATATTAAGTCAACAATAATCATTTTCCTTGCTTTTGACTTTTTATGGCGCTAAATATTATTCCTATACATATAAACATAAGTGCTATATAAATCATATCAGGAATTTTCAATAATAGTTTTTCTGTTATTTTTAAAACCAAATATGTAATTACAGCAACCATGAACAAAATATTTGATTCTGTCTTCTTTGTTTTTTTCATCTATACATCTCCAAGCAATTTTATTTTATACTATCACTAAATCTATACAATTCTTTACATAAAGGTTTAGCTCTACTGCCAGTTTTTACAAATACTTTTTCTAACTCAGTATAAATATTTGGTGTTTCTATACCTAGTGCATTTAACTGCTCTAAATTGTATTCTTTAAAAGCTGGGCATGGTAATACAGTTCCATCATATTTTATCACTAATTTTTCTAATCCAGCAGTACATAAATGTGTATCACTACCTATCAATGGAATACCTATTCTTATTTTACCATTAAACAATTTCAAACCTTCATTATATATATCCTTATATTCCTCCATTTCCTCCGAAGTAAGCATAAGATCTTTAACATTATCTGCGCCTCTTCCCTGTGGAACAAAATTTAGTACACTTAGATTGTTAATTTCAGCTATATTTAAACATTCTATTATATCTAAGAAACTTTTATAATTGCATTTCATGGGAATAAAATGTACATCTGTTTCAAGTTTTACTGCAGTTGCCTTAACCATTGAACTAATTAGACTAGTTAGCATATTCTTTGTATGCATTACATAGTTATAAGAACTCTCTTCAGATGCCTGAAAATCAAAAACTATTTTATCTAAACCGATATATTTTAGATATTCCATTTCACTTCTTGAGATTTCACAAAATTCTTGATTATAAAAATAAATTAGTTGATCAATTTCTATTTTGATATACTTTTGATATTCTCTTTCTTCCATACCTTGTTTTATATATTGTTTATATTTTTTAATTATTTCATTAACCATATTATCAAATTCTAAACTGGTTATTTTTTTCTTTCTTTTTATTCCACTAGTAAATAAAATAACTTTTATCCCTTTTTCTTTACAATATTTAATCATTTCGAATAAGTCAGGATGAAGAAATGGTTCTCCACCAGAAATCGATATCTCTTTTATACCACCTATTTTAATTAAATGATTAATAGTTTTCTTAAATAGTTCTAATTCAATCATTTTTTCTTTGTTTATTGACGCACAAGAGGAACAAAATAAACAATTATTAGGACACGCTTGAATTATTTCAAAACACAAATCATTTATCATATTATTCCTCCTTTATGCCTTTATTATAACATGATGATAATAAAAAAAGATATTCTATATATCTCTTTCTAATTCAGCTAATCTTTTCAACCAAATATTAACTTCTGCGTCACTTGGCATTCTTAAATCTCCTCTTGGGCTTAAACTTATTGTACCAACTTTTGGCCCATCTGGAAGACAACTTCTTTTAAACTGTTGACTAAAAAATTTTTTAATGAATACTTTAAGCCATTTCATTATCTCTATGTTTGAAAAATCTTCTTTAAATGTTTCCTCTGCAAGAAAGTAAATTTTTTCTGGTGTTGCACCATATCTAAGGAAATGATATAAAAAGAAATCATGCAGCATATATGGCCCTATATTATCCTCTGTTTTTTGAATTATATTTCCTTTTTCATCAGGAGGCAAAAGTTCTGGACTTACCGGTGTATCCAATATATCATAAATAGTTTTATGCATTTTTGGATTTCTATCAGCTATCCATTTTACTAAGTATCTTACTAAAGTCTTAGGAATGCTAGTATTAACAGCATACATACTCATATGATCACCATTATATGTACACCAACCAAGAGCAAGCTCTGATAAATCACCCGTTCCTATTACTAAAGCATTTTCTTTATTTGCTACATCCATTAATATCTGGGTTCTTTCTCTTGCTTGACTATTTTCATATGTAATACTTCTATCGCTCTCATCTAAACCAATATCTTTCATGTGAACTAGGCAGGCATTTTTGATATCAACCTCTCTTAATGTAGCACCACTTTCTTTAACTAAATTGCAAGCATTGTTATAAGTTCTACCTGTTGTTCCAAAACCAGGCAAAGTTATTGCAATAAGATTTGAAACATCGATTCCTATTTTTTTATAAGCCTCTAATATTACAAGAAATGCTAGTGTAGAATCAAGCCCTCCACTTATACCTATAACTGTTTTTTTAATTCCTGTATGTAGTAGTCGTTTAGCCAAACCGGCAGCCTGAATATTAAATATCTCTTCGCATCTTTCATCTTTTGTTTTTTCATTACTTGGCACAAATGGATATTTTTCATATTTTCTATGTAATGTAGTTATTTTATCTTTAACATCGATGTTTATATATCTATAGTTTAAGTTATTATTAATTCCCATATAACTAATATTTTTATATCGGTTATTCATAATCCTTTTTATGTCTATATCAGTGTATATTATCTCACTTTCAAAATTAAATCTTTCGTTTTCTTCTAAGATTGCCCCACATTCAGCAATCATTGCATGTCCGCCGAATACAACATCAGTTGTTGATTCATTGACCCCACTTGAGGCATATACATAAGCACATAATGTCTTAGCTGATTGACTCCTAACTAGTTCCTTTCGATAACTATATTTTCCAATTATTTCATTACTTGCAGAAAGATTAAATATAATTGATGCTCCTTTTAATGTATGATTAGTACTTGGTGGAAAACTACACCACAAATCTTCACAAATTTCGATACCAAAACTAATCTCTTTTGAATGCTCATCATTAAAGATAATATTTGTTCCAAATGGAATTATTTTACCATTTATCTCAATCTCATTATTATATGCATTTATACTTGAAGCAAACCAACGCTTTTCATAAAATTCACTATAATTAGGAATATATGTTTTTGGTACAATACCTAGTATATTTCCTTTTTGCAATACAACTGCACAGTTAAATAATTGATTCTCATTTCTAATAGGACAACCTATTATTGAAATTATATCTAAATGTTTAGTCTCTTCCAAAATCTTTTCTATGGCATTATAACTTTCTTCTATCAAAGCGTCTTGCGCAAATAAATCAGCACATGTATATCCTGTTAATGAAAGTTCTGGTGTAGTTAAAATAGAAATTCCAAACTCGTCAGCTTTTTTTATCTCTAATATTATTTGATTAGCGTTAAATTCAGTATCAGCAACTTTTAACTTAGGGATTAGAGCTCCTATTCTTACAAATCCGTATTTTTTATACATAAATCCATCTCCTTATAAAACAGTTATCACCTGTTATTAACATTATATTAATAACAGGACATTTTGTCAATACGTTTTTACTAAAAAACTAAGAAGTATTATATTTTTAAATAAATTTAAAATCTTCTAGGCTTAATAATAATTATTTAAGGCATGTTTGCCTTTTAATTTTTAATTGTAAATGTTATAATTAAATTACAATAGGTATGATATTTTATTTAAATTATAATTACTATTGTATATTTTTTTAAGTTATATTACTTAAAGAATGCATTATAAATAATATAAAATTATGTATACCCCTGAAAATAATATATTAAAGTAAGAAGTGAAAATTTAACTTCTTATTTTTTAACCAAATTAGTATTAGTAAGTTTTACTAATCTCTATTATATAGGCTTTTTACACTACATAATTGGTTTAGTTATTTTAATAAATTAAAATAGAAAGCAGGAATTATAATGAATAAAAAGGGATTTTCATTAATTGAACTACTAGCAGTAATTATAGTACTTATAATTATTACATTTATAGCTACTATGGTAATTACAAAGATTGCAAGTGAAGCAAGAAAGGAAGCTGCTAAAACTAGTTTTAATGCATATATTAAAGCAGTTGATACTTACCTAGTAATATGTCAGATGAATAAAGATGATTGTAAAATTGATGACGGATATAGATATTATGTTGCTCCAAATAGTAACTATATAGATTATCAAATACCTAGTTTAGGCTTTACTAATATCCTAATTCCTAAAGTATATGCTGAGGAAAAAATTAATGATAATACTAGTGTATATTTAAATAATATTATTAAAATAAGTGGTAGTTATCCAACTGATGGCTACTTTGATATTGACGATAATAAAATTGATGAAGCTGTATGTAATTTTGGCGGATATAGAATTATATATGATAATCAAAAGATTTATGTTGAAGGTGAGACTAATGAAATATTAGTTAGTGATGTTTCATTTGAGCAAACTTCATACATTATTGTTAAAGACGCGACCTTACAACTAAATCCAACTATAACTCCTAATAATGCGACTAATAAAAATTTAATATATACAAGCGAAGATGAAAACATTGCTAAAGTTGATGAAAATGGATTAATAACTGGTGTTAACAATGGAACTACTACCATTACAGTAAAAACTGGTAGTATTACAAAAAAAATAGAAATTATTGTAGGTCAAATATATGTTGATGGAGATACTATATATAAAGATACTTTATATGATGCTATAAGTAGTTATTATCTTATTAATAGTGGAACATATACACTTCACTTAGCAAATGATGAAGAGATTTTAACAGAAATTTATGTAATTAATGGAGATACAAATTATACAACTACTCCAACACTATGTGACAATGTAGTGGATACAAAAATGTGTATTTATAAATATAATGGTAATTTAACTGTTGATGCAAGTGTTACACTTACACCACAAGTTAGAAAAAAAGGTTTTTTAATTTATGTAGAAAAGAAACTTATAAACAACGGAAATATATCTATGACAGCCCGTGGAGCGTCTGCTGTCGGTCAAAATGTTCTTTTATATAAGAATTCAAATAATACATATGAATATATTCCAGCTGTTGGCAGTGGCGGAGGAGCTGCTGTTGCCCTTTCAAATGCTGATTCTATATCAATAGCAGGTAAAGCGGGTGTTGACGGAAGTAACCGCGCTACTGGTGGTGGCGGTTCAGGGGGAGTATTTAATAATGTATCTGGTTACTCGGGATCTGGTCCTGGTGGTGCAGGAACATCCTATTCTGGAGGAGCTGGTGGAGGAGCTACAACTTCACGTGGTGTAACATACTATGGTAATGCTGGATCAAGCACTGGTGGTGCTGGTGGAGCTGGAAAATCAAATACATACTCAAATACAGGTGGCTATGCAGCTGGTGGTGGTGCCGGTAATCCCGGTGGAGCTGGAGTTGGTTCATCATGCTGTACACATAATCCTGGTGGAGCTGGTACTGGTGGCTTACTAATGATTTATACAGGAGCATTTGAAAATAATGGAACTATTTCATCAAATGGTTCGCAAGGTGGATATGGTACTGGTGCATCTGGTGGCTCTTCCGGTGGTGGTAGCATAAATATATTTGCTAATACAATTAATTCATATGGAAACATTGTAGCAAATGGAGGCGCAACACAAACATATGGTGCACCCGGTGGTCAAGGAACAATTAATGTTGGTCAAATATATAATAACAATTTTTATAACTATATTTTTGGATATAGTGGTGATTATCAAAAATTTACTGCGCCTGTTAGTGGTAACTATAAAATAGAACTATGGGGTGCACAAGGTGGTTTTAGTAGATATTTAACAAACAATTCTGGTGGACTTGTTGGCGGTGGACTTGGCGCATACACTTTAGGTACTACTTATTTAGCTGCTGGTCAAAGTCTATATGTTTATGTCGGAGGCGCTGGAAAAGATGGCGCAACTAATTATCGTCTTACAAGTTTCAATGGCGGTTCAGCCGGCGGAATATCCTACCAAGGAGGATCTTCTGGTGGTGGTGCAACAGATGTTAGATTAACTCCAGAAAACAAGAAATATAGATATATTAGAGATTATCTAACTGGTAGTAATGTTAATAATGGTAATCATTGGGTTGAACTTCAAGTATATGATACTAAAGGTAACCTAATATCAACAGGTAAACAAGTCTCAAGTAACTGCGTCGGAATGACTGATTTTGCAGCTCTAACCGATGGTGTTACTACTTCATCAGCATATATATATTCAAGCGCATGTAACGGAGTAGAAACATATGTAGAAATTGATTTAGGTGCTGAATATGAAATTGGAGAGGTAAAAGTATGGCATTATTATACAGATAATAGAATCTATATAACTAAAGTTCAACTTCTAAATGATGATAAAACTAAAAGTGTTGAAATGTTCAATTCTGTAACTGATGGTACATATCCAGAAATTTCAGTTGGTAGAACTTATACATTTGATGGTACCATAGATTTTGATAGTATTAAATCTCGTATTATGGTAGCTGGTGGTGGAGCAGGATCTTCTAACTGGACAAATGCAAGAACAGGTGGTTATGGTGGTGCTCTTGTAGGTGGACCTGGCTTACTAAACTCTGGAGCAGCAGCTCATCCGCTTGCTACAGGTGGTACACAAATTTCTGGTGGAAACCCTGGTGGTTCATCGGGACTTGGACTATATGGAAAATTTGGTGATGGTGGTGCTGCTCAAATTAGTCACGGTGGTGGTGGTGGTGGCGGCTACTACGGTGGTGGCGGTGGTGGTGTCATTAGTTCAGGTGTTTCTTCCGGAGCAGGTGGCTCATCATATATTTCAGGATATGAAGGATGCGTTGGAATTAATGCAATATCTACATCATCAAACATAATTGTATTAAGTAATTCCTACCACTATTCAGGAACTACATTTAATGATACATCAATGATAGCAGGTAATGCTGTTATGCCAAGTTTAGCAACAACTACAGAAACTGGACATAGCGGTAATGGATTGGCACGTTTTACATATTTAGGAAATTAATAAAATTAAAACATTAATTCGTTTGAACTAATGTTTTTTTATTTTCTTCTTTCTTTTTTTTATATAAACCATATGCAAAAATAACTACTGGAAGCAAGACTTGAATTGGAAATGCATAAATTATATAAATTGATGCAAAATCAAACATATCTATGACATCTTCAAATAAGAAAGGGCATATTGCTAAAATTAATAAACATGATGGAACAATCAATTTTTTATAATCTAAATTTTTAGATAAATGTGCAAGACCTTTAGATACTACTATCGCTAGCAATGTTATTTTAGTAACCCCTGCTAAAACAAAATTAATAGTTATTACTCCCTCTATTCTTGTTAAAAATTCTCCAAGCTTTATAATTCGCGCAGCTTCATACGATGAAAATAATGAATTTTTTAGTAAAGGGACACCTAAAACCATAATATTTCTAAATAGTATTATAATTAGGATTAAACCTGATATGAATATCCCTATTAGAAAGGTTTTCTTTTCTTTATTTTTTAATTTGAAACAATCTGCCATTCCCAAAAGAAATGTGATTTCTGAAAATGGAGCCATAAAAATAGAGAAGGCAGCAGAAGAAATTTGTTTAAAATTATGTTCCAGAACTGGTTTTAGATTATCAAACTCTATTACTGGAGTAGAAAGAATAATAGTAAATATTATAGTCAACGCTATTATTGCTATACAAATTGGTCCCCATCTTGATAAGATATTAATTCCACTTTTAGCTAAGTAAATTACTATTAACATTAATGAAAGCATAACTGGGAATGGAGGAGTATTTGATAATGTAGTTATTTCAACAAATTCTGAAAAAATACGCAATTCTATAGAAACTAAATATAGTGCATTCAAAAAAAACAGAAAGTTTAAAATTTTTCCTATGTTCTTGCCAAATAGAATATCCATTATTTCATAAATATTTTTTTCGGGAAACATGGATATAATTTTCGAAAAAATAAGTACAATAGGAATAGAAAAAATAAAAGAAAATAATAATGCTATCCATGAATCTTGGCCAACATCTGAATTAATGTTAACTCCTATTACAACACTACTTCCAAATAAAAATAATACTAATAAAAATATTAACTGTCTTGATGTCAAACTTTCTTTTACACTCATATTATTCCTCTTCTCATTTTAGTTATTTTTTTATTATGGCTCTTAATATATTTGATAAAATAGGAACTGGCAATTCAAAGACATATGCTAATGTTAATGCAAAACTAATAAAATATAAGACTATATATATTATATTTTGTCCCTTATTCTGCTTTTTCTTAACATTTAGATAATCAAAAATAAATAATAATAGATATGTTGTTATTGCTATTAAAAATAACATATATTCCTCCTTTTATCTTGTAAATCCTGTATTAAGAATCTTTATTTCAGATTCCACATCAACTTTAATGTTTATAAATTTCTCATTAAATACATCTTTAATTTCTTTCCACTTTTTTGGATTTTTACTGTGCAAAAGTTTCCCATATCCTAAAATGTCAGTTTCATATCTAGTTTGAATTTTCGTTATTACATCTTCTATTCTTTCTTTTACTATTTCACCAGCCTGTTTTTCCAGTTTAGTTATATCTGTAGACGTTATTTTATGATTTCTATCTTTAAGTTCTCCTATAACTACTTCAGTATTTGTTGTGACTTTAATTCTAAGATCATTTTCATCTTGTGAAGTATATTTTTGTGAAGATTTGCTACTAATTATTTCAAAAGATACATTTTGTAATTCTGTATCATCTGCATTTATTTTAGTATTGATAGTTATAATTCCACCATCTAACATACCTTTTGCTAATAGATAGTATTTTGTATCTTCACTTGATAAATAATTAACAAATTTATCTTCTTTAAAAACTGCAATACCATTTACCTCGCAAACATCCTTTTCATTATTATTAGTTATATGTACTGCTGGCAATGTTAAAGAAACTCCTTCGGAATTTATAATATTATATATTTTGTACATTGGTTTTTTTTCTGTAGAACTAGTCATTAATTGATCTTTATCAACAATATTTTGTATATCTTGAGATACAGTTGTGCTAGTAACTTTATCTGCTTTTAAAATTGCAGATGCTGATTTTTCTTGGGATATAACTACCTCAAGTGTTTCTCTAAGCTCTGGATCTCTAGCAAACCAGTCTATTATTGAATTTATTCCATCTTCTTTTACAATTCTTTGACTAACAATTATTATTTTTGATTGTGCAAAATATAATTTATTTGCAGCTCTTTTTTTAGCATTTCGAACTGCATCAAAAATCGTTTTTCCTGTCGATTCAATAATCTTAGTTTTAATTGGTTGTCCTACACCAGTGCCTTGAAGATCATATATTTCGAAACTTAATTTATAATGGTCATCGTATTTATCTATAGCTGTTCCTGCCACAATTGTCATTTCATTTAACCCTCTATAATTCCAACAACCTGTCGTTGATAGAGTAACAAAAACTATTATTATAAAAAGAAATAATTTTTTACGCATTTTTATCACCATTATTGACCCTATTTCTAATTAAGTTATTATTATTTGCAACATCAAAAGGACGTTTACTTAGGCTAGTCCACGGCATACGTATAAATTCATCTTTTGCCTTTTTTGTCCAGCCTTGTTGTAAGAAATTAATTTGCATAATTCCATATGATTTTAAATTTAATATGTGAATTAGCCAGTAACAACTCGCAATTATAAATCCAAATATTCCAAACATTGAGGCCAAAATAAGAATTGTGAATTTTAAAACTAAACTTGAAGCATTCATTTTTGGGACTAATAAACTTGTTATCCCTGTTAATCCTACTACAATTATCATTGGTGCAGCTACTAACTTAGCAGTTACTGCAGCCTGTCCTATTACTAAAGCCCCAACTATACTAAGAGTTTGCCCTATACCAGTAGGCATTCTGACACCTGTTTCTCTTATTATTTCAAAAACAAATAGCATTATGAACGCTTCCAAAGCAGCAGGTAAAGGGACACTTTGTCTTTCAAGTGTTATATTTAAAAACAATGAAGTTGGCATCATTTCGTGATGAAATGCAACTATAGCTATATATAGTGCTGGAATAGTCGATGTCATAAAGAAACCAATCATTCTTATTATTCTTGAAAAAGAACTATAATAAAATCCTAAATAATAGTCTTCACTACTTTGAAAATTTTCAATGAATAGATATGGAAGCGTTAAAACCATTGGAGTTCCATCAACAATTATAGCAATTCTACCCTCTAGTAACTTTCCAACTACAACATCTGGTCTTTCAGTATTTCCAATTGTCCTAAATGGAGAATACTTATTATCCTTTATTAACTCAATCAAATAATTACTGTCTAATATTCCATCAATATTTATTTTATTAAGCCTTTCATTTAGTTCTTTTAAAATTTCAGGTTTGATTATACTATTCATATAACATATAGCTATTTTAGTATTAGATCTTTTTCCAAATGTTCTATACTCTACTTTAAGGTCATTCGTCCTTAATTTCCTATGAAGCATTGATATATTAAATAAGATTGACTCAGTGAATCCTTCTCTGGGTCCCATTAATATTCTTTCATTTTCTGGCTCTGTAACAGATCTAAGATTAAATTTTTGAGTATTTATCAGTAAAACTTCCTTATATCCATCTATAAATAGAGCTGTTTCTCCATATGTGATACCTTCAACAATATCTTTAATATTATTAACTTTCTTTATCCCATTTACTTGAATAATTTTCTTTTCTACAATATCTATAAAATCATTTTTTGCTTTTTTTATTTTAGACAAGATAAGTGGTTTAATAATATTATCATTTATTACTTCAGCATTTATTAAACCTTCACAATACATAATAAAATATTTTAAATTTGAATGATTCTCGTTTGTAATTTCTCTAGTAATAATAGTCGCTACTTTTTTAAATAGTTCAGAAAGGAGACTCATATTTTCGTCCAAGTTTTCTGATAAAGTATAATCTTCTAGGTTATTATTTAATCTTGTAATTTCATTTTCAATTAGTAATTCTTTATTTTTGTTATTAAAAACTGGCATATTTATCTAACCTTTCTATAGCTATAGTATTTTTTAATATCTTTCCCTTTTTTTATTAAATTTATTCACAAAAAAAAGAAACTTTATTGGTTTCTTTCAATATCTTCTTCAATACGTATTAACTGATTATATTTACACATGCGATCAGTTCTAGATAGTGAACCAGTTTTTACTTGTCCTAAATCAAGTCCAACTGCTAAATCTGAAATAAATGTTTCTTCTGTTTCACCGCTTCTATGTGAAATAATTGTTTTATAATTGTTTTTTTTAGCTAATTCAATGGTTTCAAGCATTTCTGTTATTGTTCCTATTTGATTAGCTTTTAGTAATATTGCATTAGCAATACCTTTATCTATTCCGCGTGCAAATATATCTTTATTTGTTACAAATAGATCATCTCCAACCAGTTGTATCTTAGCCCCAATTTTGTCAGTTAATTTTTTAAATCCATCATAATCATTTTCATCAAGAGCATCTTCAATACTTACTATTGGATAAGAATCTATTAAATTAATATAAAGTTCTATCAATTCATCACTCGTTAAAGTCTTGTTTTCTCCTTTTAATACATATAACCCATCACTATAAAATTCACTAGCTGCTATGTCAAGGGCAAAACAAACATCTTTACCTAGGGTATAATTTGCTTGAATTACAGCCTTAGAAATTAAATCTAAGGCTTCTTTATTACTACTTAAATTTGGAGCAAAACCACCTTCATCACCTACGCCAGTACTATAACCATTTTCTTTTAGTATTTTTCTCAGTGTATGAAAAACCTCCGCGCCAATTCTTAGCCTCTCTTTAATAGAAGCAGCCTGAGGAATAATCATAAATTCTTGAAAATCTAAATTATTATCTGCATGAGCTCCACCATTTAATATATTCATCATTAAAACAGGTAAGGACTTTCCACTTCCAACATATTTATAGAGTGGCATCTTTTTGAAAACTGATGCTGCTTTAAGGCAGGCCAAAGAGACTCCTAATATAGCGTTTGCTCCTAAATTACTCTTGTTTGCAGTGCCATCCAACTCAATCATTAAACTATCAATTTCTTTTTGATTTAAAACATCCATTCCAATTAATTTATTACGCAAAATAGTATTTACATTATTAACTGCCATTAATACTCCTTTGCCAAAATAACGCTTGTCATCGTTATCTCGTAACTCTAATGCCTCTTTTGATCCTGTTGAAGCTCCTGAGGGTACACTAGCTCTACCTATTTCACCTGTTTCAAGAATTACATCAACTTCCACTGTAGGGTTACCCCTAGAATCTAGTACTTCCCTTCCAATAATATTTTTTATTTTTGACATTATAATTCCTCCTTATATGTATTTTTGTTCTATATATATTATATATTATATTTAATATTTTAATCAAATTAAATTAATATTGTCTTTTCTCGTTATAAAACAGCAAATCGTTTGTATGCATTTTAAAAAAATGTTAATCCTATAACTGGTGAGACAATGATACAATATTATAAAATTAAAAACATAAATAATGAAGAGATATTATACATTTATTTAAATTATGACTATGAATTTGGAGAATTAGGAAAAAAAAATATAAGTATATTAAGTCAAGTAAAGAAAACAATAGAATTATCTAAATTTACAGGTGTTAAAATAGTTTTAATGGCAGGCACTATTGCTTTAGCGACATTATTATATACTGGCAATAGTTTTAAAGGTAATATTATTGCTGAAAATAATTCAAACTATTTAAGCCAAGGAATAGCTGAAAAAACTAATATTTTTGACAACCCTAATATACAGGATATAGAAACTAAATTTAGTAGTAATGATAGTGGCTTATTTATAGAAAACAATTCTGCTGAAGAAAAGAATAATATTAATGCAAATAGTGAAAAAACTCAGGAAAATATTAGTCCGAGTAAGCATACAGACCAAAAAGACATAACCACAAGTAATTCTACAAATCAAAGTAAACCTGGTACAGGAAATACTTCACCACAAGTCCAACAACCAGTTCCTAATACAGGTACTAATACAAACCAAAGTACCACTCCTTCACAACCTGCCGAGCAACCGGTAACGCAGCAACCAGCTCCACAAGAAGAAGCAAAAACTATTGTAACAGTTTATAGAAATAATGGTACTGTTATGCAAATAGAGTTAGAAGAATATCTTGTAGGAGTTGTGGCTGCAGAAATACCAGCTTCTTTTAACATTGAAGCTCTAAAAGCACAAGCTATTGTAGCTAGAACATACACACTTAAGAGAATGAGTAGAGGACTAATTTTAACTGATACAGTAGCGACTCAAGAATATATAGACACAAATCAAATGAAGACTAAATGGCAAGGTGATTTTCAAAAATATTATGACAAGATAAAGCTTGCTGTTGACTCAACAAAAGCAAAATATATTACTTATAATGGTGTTTATATTGATGCAGTATACCATTCAACTAGCAACGGATACACTGAAGACTCAGTATATGTTTGGGGTAATAGTATTCCATATTTAAAATCAGTAGAAAGTAGTTGGGACAAAACAGCTTCATCGTATTTAAGAACTGAAACTAAAGACAATAATACTATTTTAAATATTTTAGGTATATCAATAAGTAGTGATACACCTGTAGAAATATTAAGCAGAAACGCCAGCGGAAGAATAACTTCAATAAAAATAGGAGACTCAACTTATACTGGTGTTAATCTTAGAAATTTGCTAGGACTTAGATCAGCAGATTTTGATATATTGGTGCAGGATGGAAATCTTGTTTTCACTACAAGAGGTTATGGTCATGGTGTTGGTATGAGTCAGTATGGTGCAAACGGAATGGCAAATTCTGGATATAATTATAATCAAATACTTACCCATTACTATCAAGGAGTAAGAATTGTTGGATAAAAACTTAATAAACGAAAGAATTTAATAATAAATTTAGAATTAATATAAATAATTAATAAAAAACTAACAAAAATGATTTGTTAGTTTTTTAATTATATAACATGACCAAAAAGTTATTTATAAATTAATACTTTCCCTGTTTCTTCACTTAAACCAGATAATATGTATTCCATATTAGCACAACCGCTTATAAATAATGAATATAACTCTTCTTTAACATTATTTTTAATACACAATCTATCTATATATGTAAGTAGACCATTTAATGAAAGTTTGTCTAAATCTATTTCTTTAGTACCTAAAATTTCAAGTATCATAAGACCAAAACCTATCATATCCGTACTTACACTTAGTTTTTCACTATCATCTATAAATCTATTAATGAAATCAGGAATTTCGTCCGCTAAAAGCTCTCCTATTTGGAAATTATCAATGTCTATTCCAGTTACTATCTTTGCTTTTCTATCATAGAAAAAATTTCTTCCATGAACATCATTTACTAATATATTTTTTTCATGTGCTTCACAAATTGCATTGTAAACCTTAACTAATACTAAAATTTTTTCTTGAATTTCATATTTATACCCTTTAAGATTTATAACTTGATTACCTAATGCATGATCCATAATATAATAAGAAAAACATTCATCCTCGAAATTTGTTTCAAGGCAATTAACATAATTAAAAAAGGATAGTTTTGATAAATATTCTAATTTTTTAAATTTATTTTGAAGAACCTCTATATCATCATAATCTTCAAATAGTTTTATAACTTGTTTATTACTTTCAAAAATTTTAATATTTTCTTTATTATATAATAATTTGAGTGAATATATTTCATCTTGAATTCGATTTTTTACTGCTAATCCCATAATAAACCTCTTTTTTAGTTGTTTATATTAGCACTTTATAAAATTAAAGTCAATTTTTAAAATATAATTTCTATTCCATTTTAATCTTTATGTTATTCTAGTATAAACTAAAGATAGATTAGTTTTTAAAAATAATATAATAAATAATGCCTTTCAAAAACTTCCTTTACTATTTGATAAACAATCACTTCTTAATTGAATTATTTCCTGTTTGATTTTCAAAATTTCTTCTTCCCATGTATTACTTTCAAAAGTTGGCTTTATATTTGAATTTTTTACTGCATCTTGACTTAACGTTGTATTTTGAGCGTTAATAGTTAAAATTACTTGTCCTAATAATTCAAAAAAATTACCTAATGAATTTTGCTGATTTATAGTTAGTGAAGGAGATATTATAAAACCTAATAATGTTGCTATTAAGGTAAATTCATAAGCATTTAATGAAAATAACCAATTAGAAAACCCATCAAAATCCTGATTGGCAAATTTTTCAAATTGTTCAGAATCCATATTCTTTCATTAACATATAATCTCCTCTTTCTTCTTTATTATATGAAACGAAAACCAAGAAGCAACACTAATTGCTTGCGGTTGATTATGTGTATTATGCATAATAAAAAGGCTAATAAATAGCCTTCAATATTAATTAATTGTATCTTTCTTAATAAGATTAAAACCTTTTTTCTTTCTAACTATAATATATATTAAATCATATATAACTATAGTAGGTATAATAGGAATAATACAAAGCATTAATAAAATAAATAAAAATTGATAAAAAGCATCTAATCCATACACTATGTTTTTGCTGCAATTTCCAAAGCAAATCTGTATTTGTTCAATTCCAAAAATCATTGAATATATAAGATATAATATAAGAAGAATCCAAAGTATTAAAGTGACAATAAATATTCCCTTAGATATATCAAATTTTGCCTTTGAATTTTTCTCTTCTTTTATACTTTCTTTCCTAGTAGTAAAAGAATTGATTAAGTAAAAAAATTGATATATAATGCAAAACGAAAAACTTATATTAATTAAGTTTAGTTTAAAAAATAAAAAATTTTCTTTAAAATCACTAAGCCAATTACCAATAGCAATTATGCTATAAGCTTTTTGTCCTAAATTATAACCATATCCAAATAAAGATACATATATTATATTAATTAGTAAATAAATATATGGAATAAATGATATATAAAGGATAATTTTTTTTGTTTTCATATCTACCTCAACAACATTCTATTTTATAACATTATTATAATATTAATTACGATATTGCTTACAATTATTTCTATATTTTTAGAGATGCTCTAAAGCCTCGAACTGAATAGTAAGAATCAGCACCGTTATGATATATAAAAACTGTATTATAACGTCGATCACCAAAAATAGCTCCTCCTAGTTTTCGTATATCTGAAGGAGTTTTAATCCAACTTGATGTTTTTAAATCAAATTCTCCTAGTTTTTGTAGGTATCTATACTCTTTCTCATCAAGAATATTAATTCCCATGTCAATAGCCATTTCCATAGCGCTATTAGCAGGTTTGAAGTTCTTTCTTCCTTCTAGTGCTTCACGATCATAGCAAGTATTTCTTCTTCCTATTGGACTTTCCTTTGAACAATCAAAGAAAGTTAGTTCATCTTTGTCTTTATCGAAAAAAACTACATCTGGCTCTCCACCAGTTTTTTCCATTTCATTTAAAGAATAAAGTTTATCATCATTCACAGATATCTTTTCTAAGACTTGCTTCCATGTAATATCTAAATGCCTATTCATATTTTTCTCAAAACGTTCTTTTAAAATTGTTAATAAATTTTCCTCTTCTGCTTTTGTTAACTGTTTCATTATATATCCTTTCTTTCTATAATAGATACACCAAATTATATTAAAGAAACCAAACAATTCTTTAATGCTAACCATTTTATTCTTACATATACTTGTTAAGTTTAAAGTGCCTATTCTTACATTACTACCTATTTATAGTATAACAAAAAACTAGTATTCCTACTAGTAATTTTTCATATTATTAAACATAAAAATTTAAATTTTAATTTTAGACACAAGATAAAAATCACAATGAATTAACTACCCCACTTTTTTGAAATAATCTTCTTCTTTTCAATCTCATTAGATAGAATATCTAATTCTTTATCTAATGAGATTGTTTTTAAATATTTAACTACAACAGACGAATCATAATTGAATTTTTTTAATAATCTTTTTATAAATTCGTAATATACTCCTTCTGCAGTCCATAGTTGAGTGTTTGAATCAGAAATTATTTTTTTACTCTCTACCCAAAAATTTTTTTCATATTCTCCATTTTCTTTTTTTCTAAAAACTCCATTATTTATATTAGAAAAATCAATAATATCATTATTATGAAATAACTCTCTATCTATAATTATTTCAGGTAGTGGAATTTGATATCCATATAAACTATCATCATAAAATGTTGTTATGTCAGAATAAAAACCATATTCTAAGGGAGGAATGATTTCATCTTTTATATCGACTTTTGATACAATTGCTAGATTAAATTTTTTCTTAAACAAAAATGCATGTTCAGCAAACTTATAAAAATGTATATAATTTTTATTCATATATTTAAAAGTATTGACACCTTTTATAGCAGGTTTATTATCGCTTATTCCATTTATTCTATTAATAATTTCTTCGCTTGACATAGCTCTATATAAATACATGGTAGCACCTCCAATAAAAGTTTAAAATTTAATGTATAATAACACAATTAAAAATGCTAGTCAACAAAACTAATTTAAGATAATAAACATTATTAATCTTATCTAATACAAATAAAAAAACAAACCTTAGTTAGAAGTTTGTTTTATATTTTTTTTAATACCATAATGACCAGTTAAAATTATTTCATACTTATCAAAAAAGTTTTCATTTTTTAGTTTGTAAATAGTTTTCTTATTTGTATTATGATTCATATTTTGAACAAATGAAAATGGTTTTATTTCATTATTCTTCTTTAAACTAATACTGTCACCAACAAATAACAATTTGTCATTTACTGCATACATTGAAGAGCCAATAGTATGACCTGGCGTCACGAACATTTTAATTTCTAATGATTTTACTTTTACTATATCTTCATTTACTAAAGTAAAATATTTTTTTATTTTTTTATTAAATACAATTCCTCTTCTAGCTTTTTTATGAGTTACTAAAAGTTCCTCTTCTTTAGAAAGATATATTTTAGCATTCTTTAAAACCTTTAATGCTCCTACATGATCAAAATCAGAATGAGTTAAAAATACATGTGTTATTTTATCAGGATTTATATTTAATTTTTTTAACCCTATTCTTGATAAAAATGTAGTAAATCCTGCATCAAATGCAATATACTCATCTTCTATTTTTAAAATATAAAAATTTGAAATAAGTGTCCTAATTGAATACAAGCCTTTTCCTATTTCTTTTGTTTTGATTGGTTTAAACA
>JAEWBI010000064.1 GCA_023391185.1 Bacillota bacterium
AGAAATAAAAAAATACATTGAATGGTATAACACTCAACGTATTCAAAAATCACTAGGATATCTCCCACCTAACAGATATTCTTAAGTTCTTTTTATTTAATATCTACTTGACAGGTACTACTATCAATTTTACTCTCTTTTTTTAAAACCAAAAGTGTTATAATATTTATATAGGAGGGTTTTGAAATGAAACAAAATCAAAAGCATTACTGGAAACAAACAGTTGACAATATGAGTCCAGATAACCAACTTGAACTAGCTATGATTTTAATAGAAAAACTAAAGTTAAATGAAAATATAATAAAGAAAAGTGATAAGTATAATATGCATTTTTCATCAGAACTATTATTCTTATTAGAAAACTATGTTAGTCAAAATAAGAACAAAAAAGAGGCAACTAAAGTTTTAACTCTTTTATCTAAATTTAAAAACTTATCTTCAGTAAATCAACATAAAATTATAGAACTTGTTATTCCATATTTATTAAGTACTGTAAGTGATGTTGTTAAAGAAGATAATATTAATAATTGTTCCAAATTTGGGCATATGTATAATGATGATAGCTGGAAAAGAAGCGAGTGGACTACATATGAAACAGTTGTTATTGATCATCAAAAGTGTGAAGATTATCCTATTCCTCATGCAAAATGGGAAAGAACTTGTCCTAATTGTGGCTTTACTGAAGAGGTATTAACTGAGCCTGAGGAAATTAAAGTTCAAAGGGAAAAAGAAGAAAAACAGGCGAAGATTAAAAAATTACAAAGAGAATTAAATGAACTAGATAAAGATTGCAAGTGATAATTAAACTAATTAAGGAGACATATAATGAATATATATAATATAAAAATTAAAGAGATGACAGGTAGAGAAATAAAACTAGAGGAGTATAAAGGTAAAGTATTATTAATTGTTAATACAGCTACTGGCTGCGGATTTACACCACAGTATACCGGCTTGCAAAATTTATATAATAAGTACCATGAGGAAGGATTAGAAATATTAGATTTTCCATGCAACCAATTTGCTAATCAAGCTCCAGATTCTAATGAAGAAATACACGCTTTTTGTACAGGAAGATTTGGAATTACATTTAAACAATTTGCTAAAATAGATGTTAATGGAAAGAATGCTTCTGAGTTATATAAATATTTAAAAAATAGTTCTAGTAGTATTTTAGGTAAATCGATTAAATGGAATTTTACTAAGTTCTTAGTAGATAGAGAAGGCAACATTGTTTCAAGGTATGCTCCAACAGTAAAACCTGAAGAATTAGAAGATAAAATAAAAGATTTGCTAAAATAATATTATATATATAAGTAAACTAGAAAATGAAACTTAAACATCTAAAGAGGTGATAAAAAATGTATGACATTGTTATAATTGGTGGTGGTTTTGCCGGACTAACTGCTGCGTTATATTCAGCAAGATTTAGTAGAAAAGTACTTGTGATTGAAGAAGTAGCATTCGGAGGACAAATTATGAATGCGAATGAAGTAGAGAACTATCCGACTATTATTAATACATCAGGATTTGAACTTTCAAATAATCTTTATAATCAAGTAAAAGATTTAGGTGTAGATTTTTTAAGTGATAGTGTTATTAAAATAGAAAACGCGAAGGAAAAGAAAATTTTTACTACAAATAAAGAGATATTATGTAAGAGTATAATTATTGCTAGTGGAATGAAAAGAAGAAAATTAGAGATTACAAGTGAAGATAGATTAACTTCTAGAGGAATATCATATTGCGCTACATGTGATGGGGCATTATTTAAAGATAAAACTGTTGCAGTTATAGGAAGTGGAAATACTGCATTAGAGGATGGTATTTTTCTATCAAACTATACAAAAAAAGTATATATGATAAATAGAGGCAATTCTTTTAAAGGTGAAAAATATTATCTAGATGTTTTAAAAGAAAAAAAGAATGTTGAATTTATTTTTGAATCTCAAGTTATTGCAATTTCTGGTGATGATAAACTTAGTGATATTACAATAAAAAATAAAATCAATAATGAAGAAAAAGTCATCAATTTAGAAGGTTTATTTATCGCAATTGGTCAAATACCTAATACTGAAATATATAAAGGTTTAATCAATTTAGATGAATATGGTTATATTAAAGCTGACGAAAGTTGTAAGACTAATATAGATGGTATATTTGTAGCAGGAGACATAAGAACAAAAGAGGTAAGGCAGTTAGTGACAGCTGCTTCTGATGGCGCTGTAGCGGCTGTTAAAGCAAATAATTATATTGAATTTGAAAGCAAGTAAAAAAGAAATGATTTTTAATTCATTTCTTTTTTATTTATATATCATCACGGTTTACAGTTATAACCGGTCTAATTCCTATTCCAGAAACTGTAGTTGGATTTGTTCCTTGTAATCTACCATAATAATCTAATGACCAAGCTAAACTAAATCTTGCAGTAGAAGTCCAGTATCCCCACATAGTTGCTGTTACATCGTTAATTTCTGCATTATTTAAACAGTTACTACTTTCCTTACATGAAGTGCTTAATCGATCATAAAGCCACCCATACTTGTAATTAGAAAGTGATGTAGGAGCAGTAGAAGTTAGTGTATCTATATATACTTCATTTTGAGTAGAATCAAAATCATTATAACTAACTATTTGTGCTATTTCTGTTGCTTTTATTAATCTAGCATTAAGAGATTTATCCCAAGTAGAAGTATCACTTACCAAACTTGCAGTTACTTCTTTCATACTAGTACTTATATTTTTAGAATTGAATGCTACACTTACAGTTGTATTATGATCAAGTATTAAGTTAACAGTAGTATCACTAAGATTTTCATCATTAAAAGTATACCATTTCATACATCCTGTTTTATTTCCAACATTGCTAGCATTAATATTTTCGTTATAATCGGTCACTGAACATTTCCTATTTGTCTCTGGATTATAATAAATAACTGTTCCATCTAAATAAACAGTATTTCCTACTTCTTTTCCCTCTGTAACAGTAATAGAGTTATCTACAAAACCTTTTACAGCTATAAAATTACCATTAGTTACACTTATAGAAACATTACACTTATAGTCAACAGTAGCAATTCCATTTTTTGGAAGTGATCCGTTAACATTTAAAGATGGAGAAACTTCACCATTATTGAATGAATATGTTGTTACTAAATCTTCACCTTTTAATTGTTCAAGATTACAAGCATCTTCAATTGCGCTTACTAAGTCATTGGTTGCAGTTTTAAATGATTCTGCATTATTATCTTTTATCATTTTTTTAACTATAGGAATAGCTATTAAAGAAGTTATTCCTAGTATAATTATACCTACAAGTATTTTAATAATTGCAAAACCGCTTTCTTTATTCTTAATCATATTTGATACTCCTTTATGATATGTTATAAATTATTTTACTATTAAATTAAGTCAAAGGAAACACAAATTGATGATTTTCTAAAAAATATATAAAAAAATGACCATTTATTGTGTAATTGTCTAGATTTTAAGAATTTGCAAAAAAAATAAAAATATGGTAGCATATCAATCAATTAAAGGGGGATATATATGAATATTGGACTGGATTTAGATGGACCACTTATGAATCAAGAAAAGTTTCAATTAAAAAAAGGAACAAAATTTTTTAAGAAACAATATATAAATGATTATTATAAAAATAATGGAATTAAATTAAAAACATCCGATGTACAAGTTTTAGATTTAGTAACTGGTAAGCAAATTAATGGTAAAGAAATTGATTTAACGAAGCCATATATTAAGATAAATTCAAATGGATATGGTATTGCGGAAGTCTTTGGGTGTGACAAAGAAAAAGAAGCTGCATTTTGGTATAAATATATGCTGTTTTATGCCTTATTTGTACCTTTTAGAAAAGATGCAGCAAGAGTAATTAATCAACTTCATAGTGAAGGAAATAAGTTTTTTGTTGTTACTGCGAGAGCAAAGGCTAATGAAAACAATATAATTGGAAAAATACAAAGAGCTTTAGTTATTTTAAGATTGAAATTAGCGAAAATTCCATATGAACAAATAAAATTTTGCTCATACGAGGGCGATAAAGAATTACATGATAAAGAATCTGCTTGTATTGATTATAATTTAGATTTAATGATTGAAGATAAAAAAAGTAATGCTGAAGTTATTGAGCAAAAAACTAGTACGAAAACATTTCTTTATGCAACCAAAAATAATGCTGATATTAAAATAAAAGATGTACCTAGATTTGTAAATTATAGTGAATTATATAATGGTATTAAAAAAGAACAAGAAACTGAAAAATTCACTTTACTACATAGAGATGAAAAAGCTATGTTAACTCCTGAAGAACTTGAAAATTATTATAAAGCATATAGAGATTACCATACTAAATATGTTTATGATAAAGGCATTATAAAGGTAAGAGAAGAAAATTTAAAAAAACTTGTTAAATATGGTAAATATGTTTTTGATAGATTTTCGAAATATGAAGTTATAAATACTGATAGAATGCCAAAAGAAGATGGTGTTATTTTAACAACTAATCATAGGGATATGCTAGATATTCCTCATGTTATTAGAGCAATGGGAGAAAGACCATGTCACCCAATGTTAAAAGCTGAATTTTTAGATACAAAAGCAGAAGGAGTTTTAACAGATATAGGATGTACATTTGTTAATAGAGATGATAAATCAATAAGAGAGCAAGCTAGAGAAACTGCTTCAAAATTAGTTTTATCAGGTAGTAATATTATTGTTTGCCCAGAAGGAACTCGTAATAAAACCAATAATTTACTTTTGAATTTCGATTTTGGTGCTGTTTCAATAGCTCAAAATACTGGAAAATTAATTTATCCATGTGCTGTTTATAGAGGATTAAATCATAGAATTGTTAATTTTGGAAATCCAATTAGTGTTGGAATTAATGATAGTTTAAATGAATCAAACAAAATCTTATTTGATAGAACAATTGAATTATTAGAAGAATGTAAAAAAATGGAAGAAGAGAAAATGCTTCAAGAACCACAAGAATCTACTTCTAAAATAAAAAAATTAATAAAGAAGTAATTAAAAGTTATTTACTAATTTTAGTAAATAACTTTTTTCTTAGCTTTAAATGATATTGAAAAATAAAAAATTAGTAGTGGGCATATAGGAGAATATAGGATTTTATGGTATAATTGCTTAAATAATAGTAAAGACGAGGTGTTATGTTTTGACCAACTTATATTTTCAAAGTGCTAGTTTTGTTTACATGATGATGGTTTTAATTTTATTTTTCTCTAAAAAAAGAGTCCAAAATATTGAAACAAAACTATTTTCTTTTATTTCAATTGTTAATATCATTGGAATAATTTTAGATTTAATTATTGTATATTTATCTTATGTTTTACCTTTCCATAGTTCACTTTATATTTTAAACAAGTTTTATTTGATATATATATTATACTGGGCTTCATTATTTACAGTATATATTACAAATATATCAATAAAAGAACATAAAAAAATTTTAACTATATCGCAGTATACAATAGCAATTGTTTCTATAATATCAACAATTGTAATATTTATATTACCAATCGAGTTAATAAATGATCTTGTTATAATGTATACTGATGGACCAAGTGTAAGATTTTTATATCTAATTTGTGCCTTATTAATTGCATTCATTGTAATTTTAGCTTCAATTAACTTTAAAAGAATAATATCAAGAAAATATATTCCTATTTTCGCATTATTATTTTTAAGTATAGTGGCTTTTATTGTAAGAACAATAAATCCAGCTATACTATTAACTACTTCCATAATTACTGTTATTAATGTTTTAATGTATCACACTATAGAGAATCCTGACATGAAGATGATTGAAGAACTTAATTTTGCCAAAGATCGTGCTGAAAAAGCTAATAGAGCAAAATCTGAATTCTTATCAAGTATGAGTCATGAAATAAGAACTCCTCTTAATGCTATAGTAGGTTTTTCGGAGTGTATTAAAACAGAATATAATATAAATGAGGCTCAAAAAGATGCTGATGATATAATTATGGCTAGTCAAAATTTACTTGAAATAGTAAATGGTATATTAGATATATCTAAAATAGAAGCTAATAAAATGGAAATAGTTAATACAAATTATTCCTTGCTTCCAAATTTAGAAAATATAGCTAAATTAATGATACCAAGAATTGGAGAAAAACCAATCGAATTAATTCCAAACTTTGCTCCCGACATCCCATCTATTATGTATGGTGATGTAGGTAAGATAAAACAAGTAATAACAAATTTACTTACTAATGCAGTCAAATATACTGAAAACGGTAAGATATTATTTAATGTTAGCTGTATAAATCAAGCTGGTTTTTGTTCCTTAGTAATATCAATAGAGGATACTGGTAGAGGAATAAAACCAGAGAAGATAGATAGCTTATTTACTAAATTTAATAGGCTTGAAGAAGATAGAAATACTACAAGTGAAGGTACTGGTTTAGGTCTAGCAATTACAAAATCACTTACCGAAATGATGGGTGGTAAAATAGTTGTACAAAGTGTTTATGGTCAAGGATCTAAATTCACAGTATATTTAAAGCAAAAAATAGTTGAAATTCATGAGACACCAGTTGAGACTGTTAAACATGAAGAACAAAATTTAAATTTTGCAGGTTCTAAAGTATTAATAGTTGATGATAATAAGTTGAATTTAAAAGTTGCTGATAAGATACTAAAAGGATACAATATAGAAAGTACTCTTGTAGACTCTGGTATGGAAGCAATAGAATTAATTAAGAACAATCAAAAATTTGATTTAATATTAATGGATGATATGATGCCAATAATGCGAGGTTCAGAAGCCTTAATGAGATTAAAGCAAATAGAAGGATTTAATATTCCTACAGTTTCTTTAACTGCTAATGCCATTACTGGTATGAAAGAACAGTATATAAGTCAAGGCTTTAATGATTACTTAGCTAAACCATTAGAAAGAGATGCATTAAATGAAGTTCTTAAAAAGTACTTAAAAATTTCTAATAATGTTCCTAGTAATGCAGAGGTTACAAAACAAGAACCAGCTGCTAATCAAATCGCTCAAAACCAAATTAGTTATATTAATAAAATAGATAACTTTGAAGGAAAGAGAGTTCTTATTGTTGATGATAATAAGATTAATATAAAAATAGCTACTAATTTTTTAAGGCCATATAAATTTGAAATAGATGAAGCTATAAGCGGTCAAGAATGTATAGATAAAATATTATCAGGTATTAAATATGATTTAATATTTATGGATGATATGATGCCAATAATGACAGGCACAGAAACTATGCATAGATTAAAAGCAATGAATATAGTTCTTCCAATTGTTGTACTTACTGCTAATGCAGTTGTTGGAGCTAAAGAAAATTACTTGAGTGAAGGTTTTGATGATTATATATCTAAGCCTATTATTAGAACAGAACTAGATAGAATTATTAAAGATTCTTTATTAAATAATAAATAAAAATCCTTTTAAATTATAAGGATTTTTTTTGTAATTATCTAATTAATGAAGTGTTGATTTTATAAGTATATCTAACTTTTTTGTTTATATGATATAATAATACATATTTATATGGGGGACAATATGGAGAAACTAGATCAAGTAAAAGATATAATGTGGCAACTTAACTTAACATCATGTAATCTAATTCAGTATGCTGATGAAGATATATCAAAAGAATTACTTAAAGAAATAATTGAAAGATTTAATAGTTATTCGGATGATAAGGAAAAGTATTTTCCAGTCTTAGTTAATGCGCAGGATTATCAAGAGTTCGCAATAAATTTGGAAGATAGAATAATTGATTATGCTATTAAAAACAGTTTAGTTGTGACAGATAATTATTACAAAATAAATGAGTTAAGAAAAGATGCTATTAAGATTCAAGATTTAGATGAGCTAAGAATTATTAAATCTAAGATATTTAAGTTAGAAAAAGAAAGTAAAGATGAGAGAATTAGAAGTATGAAAACCATACTACTACATGATTATTTAATTAATGAAATACCTTTTAGTTTATTTGATAGGCATCCAGTACTACAAAAATATATTAAAATAGAAGAATTGATGAACTTTAAAAATAAGATAGCTTATTTAACAAATGAAGAAATAGATATCGATAAGTATTTAGAAATACCTTCTTTATTTTGTGATGATCAAGCATTTTATAGTTTTCTTAGAATGATGTCTGAGGATGGTAGAAAAGCTGTTCCTACTATTGTATATAGTGGTGAGCATATTGTTGACTATGATGTACAGGAAAGTCTTAATTATTATATGTGTAATCAAAGAAGTGGGGTATTTACATTAAACTTTATAACCGGTGACACTATATATCACAGAAATTTTCAAAATTGGTATTTAGAAGAGACACATGATATAAAAACAACTAATGTTAAATCAAAAAGATTTTATAAAGACATAATAAAAAAATAAGTTTTAGGGATAAAAGATGATTGATTCATCTTTTATTATACTAATAGTTTAATAATGAGATATAGTGTCGTATCAAAATATATATTTAATAAATAAAATATTAAATTGCAGATGTAAAAAAATATAGTATAATTGTGATAGGAGGATACTATGGAAAGAAAAGATTTAGATTTGATATTAAAGTATTTTGATAGTTCATTAGGAAGTAGATTTTTTATTGAGAAAGTACGAAATTTAGTATGGGAGAATGTAAGGCAAGTCGGGGCTGATTTTGAGGTTCCAGAAGATTGTTATGACTTATCAATTACTGATGTACTAAGACTATACAAAATTGAACTATTAATCCAAAATAAAATAGTTTCAGAAGATGCGGGTATTAAATTAAGAGAATTATACTTTGAATATATGATACTTCATAAAAAGATTGGTGCTGAAGCATATAAGCAGTTAATGGATGAAAACTATAAGAGTATTAGATTATCTAAATTACACGGTAATTTAAAGGATATAACTGCCATTTTAGATGAGTTTTATATTATGGAATCAGATACTAATTATGCAGATATATTAAAAGTATATTATTTATCTAAATTTGAAAAACAGCAAGCTCAGAAAACAAGTGAATACTATGCTAAACTTGCTAGTCAAGAAGATAGGGATATAGATAGAGCAGTATCTTCTTTGACAAAATATCTTGAAAAAAATAAGAGACTTTAAAATTTGTGCTTATGGTATAATAAAGCTAATTAATTTTAGGAGTTGATAGTATGTCTTACGAAGATAGCATTATATTATTAGGACCAATGCATGTTGGCAAAACCACTATAGCTGGTAACTTTTATAAAAAATATTCACTTCCATTTATCGAATGTGATTATTTATTTGATTATTATTTTCTTAAATCAAAAAAGAATAGGTATTATTTTGATAGAGTTTTGGAGGAAAAGGGTTTCGAGGAGTGCTGTAAAGAAACAGATAAGTTTCTATATACCTTTTCGAAAGAGATACTAGACATGGTTAAAGAGATTGGAACTATATCAATAATTGATTTTGGTGGTAACCATATTGCTTATAAAGATGAATGTCTAAATTCTTTAATAATAGATCAACTCAAGAATTTCAAAAATGTTATAGTTTTACTACCATATGAAGATAAGGAAAAGTCTTTTGAATATTTTAGAAAACTATTCTCTGACCCATTAAAAATAAAAATAAATGAATATATATATGAATGTTTAACAAAGGATTTTACTCAATTTAAAACATTTTATGTAAATGGGCAATCAGAAGAACAATTATTTAGTCAAATAGATGAATATGTAAAAAGAGATATAAAATTAGAGAGACCTAAGGTTAAAGATTTAGAAAAGTCTTTAGAAATAAAAAGAACTACTAATAGACATTTTCCTAATGCCTTTAATATTAAATAGTAAAATTATGAATGGATGTGAATTAATGAAAATAGATAGTAATGACGCCTATAAACTTTTAATGGATGCTAATAAAATGAGTTCGGGCGGGTATATTAGCCATTCTCTTACAGTAGGAGAAGCTGCATCGCGTATTGCTGAAGCGTTAAATTTAGAACCTGATAAAGCTAGAACTTTAGGTTATATTCATGATATTGGGAAAAGATATGGTGCACCATTTGAACTTCATGATATTCAGGGATATGAGTATTTAATAAGTTTAGGAATAGATGAAGAATATGCTAATATATGTTTAACTCATTCATATCTAAATAATGATATTGATTGTGTAGCAGGTGGATATATTAAAGAAGATAGTTATAAATATAATTTTAGAAAAGAATTTGTAAAAAATCATAAATATACTATTTACGAAAAGATTATAAATCTATGTGATTTAATGTGTACTAATGAATTTTTACTTATTGAAGAAAGACTTATAGATTTAATAACTCGTAAAGGTGCACATACAAATACTCAGTATCATCTCGCACAAGCTATTCAGTTAAAAGAAAGTATTGATGAAGAATTAGGAATGAATGCGTATAATTTGTTCCCTGAAATTATAAATAGATTAACTAAAGATAATAAAGATAAAACTATGCAAAAAAAATATTATTAAATAAAAGAGCGATTTTTGCTCTTTTTATTTATCTTTGTATATTATGTGTATAAAAAGGCAAAATAATATTGTATTTTATTAAATACATTAGATTATATTTTTATTTAATACAATTTTAGTGTGTGATATAGAAAAATAAAGAGAGGAACTTTAATATGCATAGTACAAAAAATATTTTAATAGGATCATTAGTTTTAGTAATACTTGCTATGGCAGTTGGTTATGCTGCTTTAGTTCAGACTTTAAATATAAATGGAACAGCTCAGATTACAAGTAATTGGAGTATAACATTTTCAAGTATTACAGACGGAACTGCAGTTGGTGGAGCAACAAATAATACACTTCCTAAAATAGTTGGAACAACAGCTAGTTTCGATGTTAATTTAGTGTCACCAGGAGACAGTATGACTTATAATATAATTGTTTCAAATACAGGAACATTAGATGCTGTACTTGATTCTATTGTTGTAACTGATAGTGGTAGTCCAGCAATAATATATACTGTTACAGGTGTATCACAAGGTACTTTATTGCTAGCTGGTAGCACCAATACCGTAACCGTTAAAGCTGAGTATGATAGCAGTGTTACTAGTCAGCCAACTACAACTAGTAAAACATTATCTGTTACTCTAAACTATGTCCAAAGGACAACTTAACAAAAGGAGGCAGTAAGCCTCTTTTTATTTAAAGGTATTAATATGAGAAAGTTAAGAAGAAACAAAAATAAAATATTTAGAAATGTATTTATAGTTATTATAGTTCTATTAGTCATTACTTTTTCCAAAACTGGTTATTCATTTTTTATTCAAACGTTAAACATAAGTGGGAAAGCAAATATAGGAAATAGTATTTCAGTTAATAATGATAGTACTTGTAATACTTCAGTTGATATAACAAATTCTTATTGGGCTACAGGTAATAATAAAAATTTCACTTATAATTTTAACTTAAAGAATCTATCTAATAAGCCTTATTATGGATGGAATGTATCTTTATCAGTACCAAGTGATGCGACTGTTACAACTGTTAACTGTACTTACTCAATAACTAATGGAATACTTTCTCTTAAAAATACAACCTATAATAGTTATTTAGAAAGTAATCAAACAGTTAGCTTTAGTGCAACTATATCAACAAAACAGTCTTATGCATTAAGAACTATTAATGTATATAATTGTAAGCAGGAGGGAAATATAAGTAATGATGTAACTCTAAAGGTAGAACTAGTAAAAACAGGTGGTTGGGGTAATGTAGAACAATATGATGTATCAGTGATTAATGAATCAAATACTGCTATTACAGCATGGAAAATAGTTATGGAATTTGATGCTAGTTTATCTATTACTAGTAGTTGGAATGTTAACCATAGTCGTTTAAATAATACTGTTACTTTTACTAACATGTCCTATAATGGAGCCCTTTCACCATCTGGAAGAACAACTTTTGGTATACAAGTTTCATCAAAGAAAAAAATATTTGCGATGACTGTTACAAGTGCGATAGGAAGTATATAAATGCAAAGAAAAAATAATTTAATTTTTATATGCATCACTATATTAATTTTATATTGTTTCTTAAAGAACATCTTAATAATACCTTTATCTTCAAAAACATTTACATATATAGTTAATCCAATTTTTATTATATGTTTATTTATTTTCTCTTTCACATATTTACATCCACCTTATAATAGACGTAAAAGTAAAAAAGATAAGCTACAAGTGACATTAATAGTTTTATTAATTTATCTAATAATATATTTTTCATCGGGCCTAATTTTCGGTTATGAAAATAGTCCATATAAGCATGATGTAATTAACTTGTTAAAGAATGTAGAAGGTTTATTACTTCCTGTAGTTTTACTACAGTATGTTAGATTTTGTTTAATCACAAATGTTAATAAAAAGCAAATAAACTATATTTTTATTACCATTATATTTTGTTTTTTAGATATAAACTTTAAAGATTTAATTGCCAATATATTTACCTTATCAGGAATAATCAAATATGGTTTTGGTGTGATATTACCACTTATCATTAGGAATGTTTTAATAACATATTTAATGATAACTACAGGTCTAAGAGCTGCTATTATATATCAAAGTTTCTTACAATTAATTAATATTCTATTGCCAATCTTTCCTAAATTAAATTGGTTTGCTACTGGTCTAATTAGTGTTTTATTATCATTTATGATTTTATTATCAATAAATAAGTATATAGAAAGAAAAGTATATCATTATAAAAAGTATAATCCGTTAAAAAGAATACCTTTATATTTAATTCTAATAATATTGATACTATTCTTTTATGGCAAGTTTAAATATCAACCAGTAGCTATTATGTCAAACAGTATGGTGCCTGTTTTTAGGCTAGGTGATGCCGTTATAATTGAAAAGATAAATGATAAGAATATTAAGGATATAAAAGTAGGTACTATTATTATATATAATCTTGATAATGCAGCTATTGTTCATAGAGTTATAAAGATAATAAACGTTGGTGGTGAAGAAAAATATATAACTAAGGGGGATAATAATACTTCACCAGATTCTAAATCAGTATCAAAGAGCCAGTTAATCGGTCTAGAAAAATTTAGTATTCCTAAAATAGGATATCCATCAGTATTACTGCAGTCACTTATAAATGGACGTCAACCTAATATTGAAAAGTAAGTTGGTGAGGTATGAACAAGAAAAAAATAAAGAAAAAAAACTTAATATTAAAACAGTGGCAAATAATGATTATAATTGCTGTTTTAGTGTCTTTGATAGTTTCTTCTTCTATCATGATTTTAACAGGTATATCAAAAAAACAAGATAGTGGAAATGTTCTTTATTCATACCAAATAAATAATAGTATAAATTATAAAGTAAACTTAGAAGATAATAGCTTTTTTGATACAGATTCATTACCTATGGATGGTATTTATATAGCTGATTTAATTAAAAATATTGATGTTAATTTTATATACTATTATACTAATTCTAATAAATTAGATTTAAGTTATACTTATGACATAATTGCTAATTTAAAAGGAACTTACGGTAGCAGTGATACAGGTAATAATGCTGTTTGGAATAAGCAGTATGTATTAGAAAAAGCTTATACAGAGACTCTTACTGAAAACAATTTAGTTAATTTAGATAAAACTTTAAGTATCGATTTTAAATATTATAAAAATATTGTTGATCAGTTTAAAATTCAGCTTAATTTAGCTATTGATGCCTCACTTGAAATTATAATGACTGTAAAATTGGATAGTAGTGATGGTACATTAGCTGATGTTCAAAATTTAAGTATAAATATTCCTTTATCTAGTAGCACTTTAAAAATAACTAAAACATATACAGAAATTAATCAAAAAAGTATATATGATTCTACTTCTAATAGTAAACCAGTTAAGCTATTAAGGATTGTCATTGGTACTATAATACTTGTCATTTCTGTAGTATTATCAGTATTATCTTTATATTATTTAGTCAAGATAACTAAAAAAAGTGAGTATGATTTAAAACTTAAAAAAATATTTAAAAATTTTGGTGAAATAATAGTTGAAGTAAGTAATGAACTTGATTATAAAGACATGCATATCATAAATGTTAAAAAGTTTGAAGATATGATCGATCTAGAAGAAGAACTACGTATTCCTATATTACATTATGAAAAAGAAAAAGACTTTGAAAGTTGGTTTATGATTGTTAAAGAAAAACAATTATATCGTTATATCTTAAAAGTAGAAAAGATAGAAGATATTTCAAATCCTTTAAAGAAAAATAAAAAGCAATTAAAAAATAAATGACATATATAAGCCATTTATTTTTTTTTTGCTTTTTTCTTTATATTAAATATGTATGATATAATTAATTTATAAATGTAATCAAAATTTATTAAAGGAGAAACAATGGAAAATAATGAATTATTAAATAAGTCTTATATTAAAAATAATCTAATTGATAATGATATTTTATTGCGAAAATTGTGTAATACTGAAGAAGATTATAAATTATTAGAAAAGTGGTATAAAGAGCAGGAAGTATATTATCATTTTGAACAAAGAATGTTAAATTATGATGAAATAGTTAATAAGTATTATCCTAGAACTTTAAATAACGCTAAAGTGCCTGTTTATATAATTGAATATAATCACCAACCTATAGGTATTATTCAGTATCAAATTATTAATGATGAAAATAAAAGATTATATAATTTAGAAGATAGCAAAGTCTATGAAATGGATATTTTTATTGGCGAACTAAATTTGCATAACAAAGGAATTGGAACAAGATCTGTTAAACTAATGTCCTATTATTTATTTAAGGATGAAAATGCTGACTTAGTTGTTATGTGCCCTTTAAAAGATAATATTAATGGTATTAGGTGTTATGAAAAAGCTGGTTTTAAAGTATCTAGAGAATTTATAACAGAAGATACAATAGGAAATACTCAAGAGTATGTGCTTATGGAACTTAAAAAGAATTAATTTTTATATTTTATAATAGATTATTTAGGAGTGATAAAAATGAGTAACTTTAAAACATTCGAATGTTTAAATAAACTAGGTATTAAAAATGCTTTTATAGGAAGACCATATGATTTTAGCAGTGATAATAATAATAGAGTTAATGATTTAGCTAAATTATTAGATATAAAGCAAGACAAAATATATCAAGCTAATCAAATACATTCTACTAATATCGCAATTATTAAGGAAGATGACGATAATAGTAGTGACAAATTTGATAATATTGATGGATTAATTACAAATGTAAAAGGTACTGCATTATTAATAAAGGTTGCTGATTGTCAAGGAATATTTTTGTATGACCCAGTTAATAAAGTAATAGGTAATATTCATTCTGGTTGGAAAGGCACTGCTGATAAAATAATACTTAAAGCAGTTGATAAGATGGTATTAGAGTTTGGCAGTAATAAGGAAGATATAATTGTTTGTATTAATCCTTGTATTGGAGGATGCCATTTTGAAATAGAAGATAATGTACTTAACGAATTTAAGGAAAAAATTGGTGATTTAATGAATGGTTATTTAGTAGTAGGTGATATCAAAGATAACAAACAAAAGTATTATTTAGATTTAGTAAATTTAAATAAGAAGTTATTAATTAATCATGGATTAAAAGAAAGCAACATATATTTATCTAGTGATTGTACTGTATGTGATAGTGTTAGATACTATTCATATCGTAAAGATAAGACAACTAAAAGAAATGGTTGTGTTATAGTATTATAAATTTATAAAAAGCAGTAACAAATGTTACTGTTTTTTTAGTTATTATGTAATCTTACTTGACTATTTACATAAAATACTTTAAAATTAATATGAAATATGTTTCATATTGGAAGTGAGGTATACTTATGAGTTTAAATGATTTAAAAATAGGTGAAAAAGCATTAGTTACATCTATTGATATAGATAATAAAGAAATGAAACGTCATCTGCTGGATATGGGTGTTACTAGAGGTGCAATTGTTAAAATTAAGGGAGTATCACCAATGGGTGACCCGGTGAATATAAGTTTACGAGGTTATGATTTATGTGTTAGGAGAATGGAATTAAGTAAGATAATGTGCGAGGTGATTAAATGAAGATAGCTTTGGTTGGTAATCAGAACTGTGGAAAAACAACACTTTTTAATGCCTTAACTGGTTTAAATCAAAAAATAGGCAATTGGCCAGGCGTTACTATTGAAAAGAAAATAGGTATGATTAAAGGTACTAATCATGAAATAGTTGATTTACCTGGAATATATTCTCTTTCACCATATACTACAGAAGAATGTGTGTCTCGTGACTTTATATTAAATGAAAAACCAGATGTTATTATTAATATAGTTGATGCGACATGTTTAGAAAGGTCGTTATATCTAACTACGCAGTTGTTAGAACTAGATACAAAAGTAATTATAGCTTTGAATATGGAAGATCTTCTTGCAAAAAAACATATCAAAATAGATACTAGTTCTTTAGAGGATATGCTAAAAGCACCTGTCTATTCAATATCAGCATATAAACAAACAGGCATTAATAATTTAATAAATGGTCTTAATGATATAAAAAGAAAAAATGATATAAAAATTTATGATGATAATATTGAAAAAACTATTTTCGAATTATCTCCTTATTTCGAAAATAATAAGAGATTCTTTGCTGTTAAAGTCTTAGAAAAAGATAAAAATATAAATAAACAAACTTATAAAGTTCAAAATATTGTTGATAGAGTACAAACAAAATATCTAGTATCTTTAGAAGAGGAAATAGCTACTCAAAGATATACTTTTATAGAAAAAATAACTAACATATGTTACAAAAAAGAAAATTATAATAATATGACTGATAAGTTAGATAAGGTATTTTTAAATAGATGGATTGCTATTCCAATTTTTATATTAATTATGTTTCTTGTTTATTTCTTATCAGTTGGCTTAGTAGGTTCGGCAACAGTAGATATAACAGCTGGTTTAATAGATAAATTATCAGATTATATGGGCACAGTATTAACCAATTTAAGTGTTAGCGGCTGGCTTATAAGTTTACTTATAAATGGTATTTTAGCGGGAGTAGGGGCTGTTATTGGCTTTATTCCGCAACTATTCATACTATTCTCACTAATATCTATTTTAGAAACAACTGGTTATATGAGTAGAGTTTCACTATTACTAGATAGATTATTTAGGAAAATTGGGTTATCTGGTAAAGCCTTAATACCATTTATAGTTGGCTGCGGTTGTTCTGTTCCAGGCATAATGACTACAAGAATACTTGAAAATGATAGTGAAAGAAAGATGACTACCATCTTAACTCCATTTATTCCTTGTTCAGCTAAACTACCAATTATCGCTTTATTTAGTGGATACTTTTTTGATAAATACTCTGGTCTTGTATCTGCTTCATTATACTTTTTATCAATTATTATAATTATGATAAGTGCTTTAATAATGAAGAAGTTTATATATACTGATACATCAGCGACATTTATATCAGAATTACCCGATTATAAACTTCCTAATTTTGATTATGTCGCGAAAGATGTATTTGATAAGATAGTATCTTTTGTTAAAAGGGCAGGAACGATAATATTATTAAGTTCTATTATTATATGGTTTTTACTTTCATTTGCTTTTGATTTAAGTTATGGAGTATCTGTTAATGACTCAATACTTGCGACTATTGGTAAACAAATTTCTTGGGTTTTTTATCCACTGCTTGGTACTAATAGTTGGGCAGCAACTGTTTCAGCCATTCAAGGATTAGTTGCTAAAGAGCAGGTAGTATCTTCTATGGCAGTTATTGCTGGTTTTACTGATACAATTAGTGACAATAATATTATATTTAGTAATAGTTCTATTTTTAGTTTTTTTACCCCAGCATCAGCGTATGCATTTATGGTATTTAATTTGTTTTCTGCCCCATGTTTTGGTGCGATAGGAGCAATGCGTAAAGAATTGGGCTCAGCAAAAAGCATGTTTAAAGCAATAGCTTTTCAAACTTTTTTAGCGTGGGTTTTAGGTACTTTAGTATTTAGAATAGGTAGTTTATTTATATGACTTTAGCAGATGTAATTATAATAATTATATTATTAATAACTATTTTGCTTATAATTGCTAATATAAGAAAAAATATAAAAGTTAATAAATGCCATGCTTGTCCATATGCTAACAATTGTTCTAAAAGAAAATAATATGTTATAATATAATTATTATTTGATGAGGTGATATCATGGGGACAACAAGAGAACCAATTAAAAAAACTTCAATAGAAAAAAAGAATAGAATAATTGAAAAAGGTTTCGAACTAATATGTGAAAAGGGTTATCACAATATTAACTCTATAGATATAGCGAAAGAAGCTGGTGTATCAACAGGTCTTATATATCAATATTTTGATGATAAGAATGATATTTTTGTCGCAGGTGTAAAAAAATATTCATCTGAAATAATGTTTCCAATGATAAATACACTTGAAAAAAATTCTATTAATCACAGTAATATAAAAGAAATATTTAATGAAATAATTGATAAATATATTAAGACGCATAAAATGAGTAAAAAAGCCCATGAAGAGTTATTAGCAATGAGTCATTCAGATAAAGCTACATCTGAAATATTTCGTCAAGATGAAGAAGATTTGACTATAAAAATTGCTGATATTCTTGTTAAAAATGGTTTTTCTGATGCAAATATTAACGAGAAAGTTCATATTATTTATAACATAATTGATCAGTACTGTCATGAAGTAATTTATCATAAACATGATAATATAAATTATCCTGAGATGAAAAATGAAATTATTAGTATGATAGAAATTATACTAAAGTAGGTGGATATATGGAAAGTAAAATTATAGTTAATTACTCCAATCAAAAAGTTATACATGGTCAAAAAGGGATATTCTTAGCTGGTCCAACACCAAGAGATAAAAATATTATTTCATGGAGAGTTGATGCTATTGAAACACTAAAAGAATTTGGCTTTGATGGTGTTGTATTTGTTCCAGAGTATGAAGGCTTGCAAGGTAGGGAAGATTATACTGATCAAGCTGTTTGGGAAAGAGAAGCTTTATCTGAAGCTAGTACTATAGTATTTTGGGTTCCAAGAGAACTTGAGACAATGCCAGCTTTTACAACTAATGTTGAATTTGGTTATTGGATTAATCGTAATAAAATAGTCTATGGAAGACCAGATAAAGCTAGAAAAATAAAATATTTAGACTGGTTATATGATATTGATTATATGGAAAAACCATATAATAACTTAGCTGATTTACTAAAAAGAAGTATTTCTCTTGCTGAAGAACAATATGTTTTGAAGCAAAATACTACAAGTATTAATACTTTAATTGGAAAAGTATTAGATAATCCTAAAACTTTTTATGAAGCTATAGCAACAGCATTAACACCTATTGAGAGAGATTATATTATTAAATGTTTAATAAATAAGACATGTTTGAACTGCAATAAAAAAACATGTGATCAAGACATAGCTTTTAAATATACCATTGATGAAAATGGTAATCAGTCAGGTTATAATTGTTTAGCCTGGGAGAATAATGAAATAATAGGGAAATCAAAAATTCTTAGTTTAAAAGATATAGAAAAGATGTAAAAACACTTGAAAAATTCTATAAATATGGTATCATTATTTTACTGAATTGCATATTATATTGTAATTAGTAGATAGACTAAAAGAATTAATGCGTATACATTTATTCAGGTATCATTTGATACCGGGCCTATTGGCAACGGATGCAAACATCTGTGGGACTTAAAATGTTCTGCAGGTGTTTTTTGTTTAGAATAAGGAGTTATTATGAAAGAAAATAATCATGAATTAATTGGTCTTACATCCGACCAAGCAAAACAGTTACAAGAGAAGTATGGTAAAAATGAACTTGTTCATGAAGTTAAAGAAAATATATTTATAAAAATATTCCATATTATATTAGAACCTATGTTTTTATTACTGTTAATTGCGGCGATAATTTACTTTGTTTTAGGTGAACCAAGAGATGGTATCATAATGCTTATATTTGTACTTGGTATAATAAGTATAGATGTTATTCAGGAGTGGAAGACAGATAAAACACTTGAAGCATTAAAAGATTTGTCGGCTCCTAAAGTAACTGTCATTAGAGATGGCAAGAAAAAGGAAATCAATAGTGAAGACCTAGTTCCGGGTGATTTAATGCTTATATATGAAGGAGTTAAAATTCCTGCTGATGGCATTGTTGTAAAATGTAGTGGTATTTGTGTTGATGAATCTTCTTTAACTGGTGAAGCAGAAGGAGTATGGAAACATCCAAGAAAAGAAGAAGATATGACTTCGGATTATTTTAAAAAGGATTACTGTTATGCTGGTACTTTAGTTACGCAAGGTACTGCTACTATATTAGTTGATAAAATAGGTAGTGAAACAGAATATGGTAAAATAGGTCTTAATGTTGCTTCAGTTAAAGGGGAAGATTCACCACTTCAAAAACAAACTGGAGCATTAGTAAAAACATGTGCAATAATTGCGGGATTATTATTTGTTGTAGTAGCTATTATTACATATTTTAATATTCCTGATCATTCTTTAAAAGAAAGATTAATAGAAAGTATATTATCTGGTATTACTCTTGCTATGGCAATGATACCAGAAGAATTTCCGGTTGTATTAACTGTATTTTTATCAATGGGAGCATGGCGTCTTGCAAAGAAAAATTCTTTAGTAAAAAGGCTTCCTTCTGTGGAAACACTTGGAGCTGTCTCAGTATTATGTGTTGATAAAACGGGAACAATTACGAAAAATGAAATGACTGTTATAAGTGTATGGTCTTTTGGGAATGATGAAAAAGATTTGTGTGAAACAATGGGGTTATGTTGTGAAGAAGATACATATGATCCTATGGAAAAAGCTATGCTTAAGCACTGTAAATTATTAGAAATTACAAAAAAGCATCTATATGCTGGTTCTAAGTTAAAAGAATATGCTTTTACTAATATAAATAAAATGATGGGGCATGTTTGGCATCATGATGATATGTATATATTAGCTGCTAAAGGATCACCAGAAAATATTATAAAGTTATGTAAATTAAGTGAGATGGAAATGGCCAATATAGAAAAGCAAATCTTAACAATGTCAAAGGAAGGTCTTAGAGTTATTGCAGTAGCAAAAAGAATATTTGAAGATAAAAATAGTATCCCAGATAAACTTGAAGAAAATGAACTTGATTTTTGTGGTTTAGTAGGCTTAATTGATCCACCTAGAGATACAGTTGCTAGAGATATATCATTATGTAATAAAGCTGGTATTAGAGTTGTTATGATTACTGGTGATAATGGTGTAACCGCATCTTCTATAGCGAAGAAAATAGGTATGAAAAATTGTGATCATATTATAACAGGGGATATGTTAAATGATATGTCTGACAAGGAACTAAGAGAAAAAGTAAAAGATGTTAGTATTTTTTCAAGAGTAATACCTGAACATAAAATGCGTATAGTAAAAGCCTTTAAGCAAAATGGTGAAATAGTTGCGATGACAGGTGATGGTGTAAACGATGCACCAGCTCTTAAATATGCTGATATAGGAATTGCTATGGGTAAAAGAGGTTCGGAAGTATCTAGAGAAGCTGCCGATTTGATTTTACTTGATGATAATTTTTCAACAATTGTAGATACTATCAAAGATGGTAGAAGAATATATGATAATATTAGAAAAGCGGTAGGGTATATATTTGTGATACATATACCTATTGCCTTATCGTCACTTCTAGCGCCACTTTTAAATATTAGTCCATCTAGTTTACTTTTATTACCACTTCATGTTGTTTTACTTGAACTTGTTATTGATCCAACATGTTCAGTAGTACTTGAAAGGCAGCCTGCCGAAGAAGATATAATGGATAGATGTCCAAGAAATCCTAATGCTAAATTATTAACTTTTAAAGTGTTAATTAAAAGCATAATACAAGGATTGGTTATATTTATGGCATCATTTATGTCATATTATATTGCACTTAAAGATACTAACTTAACACCAGAAATAGCTAGATCTATGGGGTTAATTATAATTATGATTGCTAATTTATTCTTAGTACAAGTAAATAGTTCCGATAGTGAATTTGTTTATAAAGTATTTGGAAAATTAATAAAAGATAAAGTAATGTTAGCGATAACATTTGGCACGATAATAGGTATTGGTGTTATATTATACTCACCACTAAATATATATCTTAAATTAGCACCACTATCTATTACAGATTTAGGATTAGTTATTTTAATTTCGTTTATATCAGTATTTTGGTATGAATTAGTAAAGTTAATAAATAAAATATTTAAAAAAAATTAATTTTAAAATAAAAGAGTTAGAAATAACTCTTTTTTGTTTATAATTGTTGTTTTTTGTAAAGACTATTAGTGTGTGGTGATATGTATGAAAAGATTTTTTACAATGATGACAACTTTTATAATAATAATAATAATGATGATTATAGCTATTATAGTAGTAATGGCATTTATAATGATATATTTGGCAGATAGAAGAAAAAAAGAAGAAAAAGTTTTGCCAGTGTTTTCTTCTCTGGAAGAAAGTGCATTAGAAAATTCTCAAATAATGATTGAAATTGAAAATTTAAACACAAGTAATTTCAAAGATTTTTTTAGTGACATGAAAGTTCTATTAATATATGCATACGTTAATCCTGTATACGCAGATAAATTTAGTATGATATATATGTATGATAATATTGATAATTTTAAAAAATACTACTTAAATAAATTAAAAAGGCTAGGTTATACAAGTGAAGTTAACAAATATCTTTATGAACCCATAAAGATAAATAGTGTAATCGTTTATAGTAATTTAGAAGAATTAAAAAGTAGATATAGTAATAAACAATTAAACAAGTGTAGAAATAGTACTTTCTACTGTGTGAAAATAGAATGAATACTTAAAAACTTATTGAATTATCCCCAATTTATAGTATAATGTTTATAGGTGATTGTATGAGTTTAATATGGGGAATAATAATAATATTACTTGTTTTTTTAGAACTTATGACAGTAGATGTAGTAGCGGTATGGTATGCACTTGGTGCTATTATTGCTCTTTTCATATCTTTCACAAGTGATAGTTTTGCAACTCAATTTATAGTATTTGTAATTTCAGGATCATTATTTATGATGATTTTAAGAAATATATCTATTGATTTTCTAAAAGCAAAATCAATTTTAACATCTGCCGATAAAATAATAGGTGAAAAAGGGGTAGTAACAATATCTATCTCTAAAAAGCAGTATGGTGAAGTTAAAGTAAATAAAAAGAAATGGACAGCGTACGCTGATGAACCAATTGTAAAAAATACAAAAGTTAAAGTTCTATCAGTAGATGGTGTTAGATTAAAAGTCGAACCTAAAAAATAATAGTAAATATTATTTTTTTATTTTGTATATACAGTTAATATACAGTGGTTTGTTGTTTTGTATGGCTTTTTATAGTATAATCATGATAGGTGAGAAAAAGTGAAATATAAGGTTAATAATGTAGAAATTAATTATATAAATTATGGTGAA
>JAEWBI010000019.1 GCA_023391185.1 Bacillota bacterium
TTTCTTGTAATCTCCAAAGACGATCTAAGAATTTTTTACAACCTTTAAGACCATTAGTAGACCAAGCAGCATCTTTTTCATAATCTCCTATAAACATTTCATATGTTCTAAGAGCATCAGATCCTACTTCTTTTACTATATCATCTGGATTAATTACATTGCCCTTTGATTTACTCATTTTCTCACCATTTGATCCTAAAATCATACCATGTGATACACGAATATCTACTGGCTCTTTTGATGGAACTAAGCCTATATTATATAAGAATTGATTCCAAAATCTAGCATAAAGTAAATGTCTTGTAGTATGCTCCATACCACCATTATACCAATCTACTTTACCCCAGTATTTTAAATTTTCTTGTGATACAAATTCTTTATCATTATGTGAATCCATATATCTTAAGAAATACCAAGATGATCCAGCCCAGTTAGGCATTGTATCTGTTTCTCTTCTAGCATGACTACCACATTTAGGACAAGTAGTATTTACAAATTCTGGTATATTAGCAAGTGGGCTTTCACCATCTTCAGTAGGCTCATACTCTGCTACATCTGGCAAAAGAACAGGTAAGTCTTTTTCTGGAACAGGAACCCAACCACATTCATCACAATAAATAAGTGGTATTGGTTCTCCCCAGAATCTTTGACGTGAGAAAATCCAATCTTGTAATTTATAGTTTGTTTGTTTTCTTCCAATACCTTCAGTTTCTAAGTATTCAAGCATTTTTGCAATACTATCTTTCTTATTTGTCATACCGTTTAAAACACCAGAATTAATCATTTTTCCATCACCAGTATATGCAGATGGACTTATTAAATTAATAAATGTAGTTTTGTGTAATTCATCTAGTACTTCATTTACAATAGTGTTCTTAGTTACCCACTCTACCGTAAAATTATCTTTTTCATCATCATCCAAGTTATTTTCTTCTTGCTTATGAGATTTTAAATTAAATAATAATCCTGTGCTTTCTATTTCGAAAGCCTTGTTCTTATTATGTGCATAATAATGATGATTAATTGGGGCGATTGTGCGAACAAACTCTAAATCAGTATATCCTGTTTCCTCTTTAATCTCACGAAGAGCACAAGTTAATACATCTTCTTCATCATGTCTTGTTCCGCCAATAAATAATCTGCCACCTTTTTCATGCCAATTGATAGTTAAATATTTATCATTTTCAGAATCGTATACACATGCTACGATACTATTTTTATAAGATTCATTTTCTCTTATTTCACCAGTTATTTGTTCTATTACAGGAATTATTGGAATGTTAAACTTAGTTGCAAACTCATAATCCCTTTCATCATGAGCAGGTACTGCCATAATAGCTCCCGTACCATAATTCATCATAACATAATCTGAAATCCATATCTCTATTTCTTCATTATTAACAGGATTAACAGCGCTTAAACCTTCTAATTTAACACCAGTCTTCTCTTTAACAAGTTCAGTTCTCTCAAACTCTGTTTTACTTTTAGCAAAATCTTTATATTTATTAACTGCTTCGATATTTATTATTTTATCGTGCATTTTCTCAATCATTGGATGTTCTGGTGCTACAACCATAAATGTAACGCCATATAATGTATCTGGTCTTGTTGTATAAACAGTAAGCTTCTCATTAGTATTTTTAATTTTAAAATCAACTTCAGCTCCTGTACTTTTACCTATCCAGTTTACTTGACCCAATTTAATTCTATCAGCAAAATGTGTATCATCAAGCCCACTTAGTAAGTCTTCAGCATAAGCACTCATTTTAAGCATCCATTGTTCTTTTTCTTTTTGAACAACTTTTGAACCGCAACGTTCACAAACACCACCACTTGAATCTTCATTTGATAAACCAGTTTTACATACTGGACACCAGTTAATATCCTTTTTAGCTTTATAAGCCATACCATTTTCATAGAACTTTAAGAATTGCCATTGTGTCCATTTGTAATATTCAGGATCTGTTGTTGAAAATTCTCGATTCCAATCAAAAGAAATACCAAGTGATTGTATTTGACCCTTAAATGTCTTAATATTCTCTTTAACTGCTTCTTTTGGATGTATATGATTTTTTATTGCATATTGTTCAGCTGGTGCACCAAAAGCATCCCACCCCATTGGAAACAAAACATTATAACCATTCATTCTTTTCATTCTAGCATATGCATCTAGAGCTGTATAACTTCTAACATGACCTACATGCAAACCATGACCAGATGGGTATGGAAATTCAACTAGTATATAATATTTTTCTTTTTCACTTTTATCAGAACTAGTAAAAGTATTATTTTTTTTCCAATATTCTTGCCATTTTTGTTCTATTTTATCAAATTCATACATATTATCTTTCCTCTTTCTTTTTAATATATTTTCCTATATTTAAATACGATACGATTATTAAAAACATAAATAGTATAAAAGCTATTAATAACTTTAAAATGATATTATAATTAAGTACCATAACAACGGCATATGTTAAGCCAATAATAATACTATTTGTAAATGCAAATAAATTAGCAACTAATTTATGATTAACCTTATCAAAATTAATCTTATACCTATTTCTAATTAAAACTGTTTCTTTACTATTTTTAATATATTTATTTAATCTTCTTTTATTATTTATAATAATTAGAAAATATAAAAAATATATAACTACCATTATTCCAAGTCCAATATAAACATTATCCATTTTATCCTCCTATAACATAAAAAGTATTATGATATAAGGACTGGAATATATTCCAGCGGTACCACCTTATTTCATAATACTTATGCTCTCTTACTTTAACGCAGTTAACGTATATATTTCTATATAAAGCTCCAAAGCAAGTTCATAAACCTTATTAAATGTTTTCACCAACCACATTTTCTCTAAATAATAAGTAATTTATTACTACTCTTTTTCATTGCTTTTAACAAACACATTAGATAAATTATAATACAAAATGTAATAAAAAACAAGTATATTTCTATACTTGTTCTACATATTCTAATAATTTTAAGAATAATTTAACAAACTTTCTATCTAAACCCTTATGTTTAAGTTTTCTTACTTCAATACGCTTTTTCTTTATCTGTAAATCACTAAATAATACTGCGTCAACTTTTTCTTTTAATAAAGTTTCTATCGGTAAATCACTTAAGATTTTAGATATCTCATCATTTACAAGTCTAACTGCATCAAACTCAATATCTTTTCCCTTACAATTTATTGTAAGCTGTCCTATTGTTGGAACTTCCTTAATTTCAACAACAAAATCAGTCCCATCAACATAAGAATTATTTGGTATTGGTTCATTATTAAAATATACTATTACATCATTAGCTTTCTTTGTATTTCTAAATCTAATAGTATAGTTTCTTTTATCCGGAACTATACCACTTTTACCTTCTAAAGCTCTAAATATAACCGTGTAATTATTTGGTAGATAATTATAATCTATACTTGTAAGTAAATAGAATCCTTTTTTGTATAAATCACTTAATCCATCATCTTCATATAATCGATAAGTATTAGATCTACCTGGATATATATCTACTTCTAAATCTTTTGGTGGTGTAGTGTCATTAAGATTTTCATTATTACTAAGTGGGATAATAGCTCCACCTCTAGCAAATACTGGATAATCTTGTTCTCTAAAGAACGAAACATAACTTTTACCACCCGGAAATTTCTTTCCAGTTGTTATATCATACCAAACACCTTCAGGTATATAAAATTTATGAATAGTACGATTCATAATAAAATCTTTTTTAGATATAATTGGTGAAACATAAAGTTCACCACCAAAATAATATTCATTTCTATAAAATGGATCATCATACATTTCTGGAAATTTATAATATAAAGGTTGTATAAGTGGCAAACCTTGAGTACTATACTTATAAGCTTCTGAGTATAAATATGGTATTAATCTATGTCTAAGTTTTAAATAGTCTTTAGCTATAACATAAGTTTTAATACTCCATTTCCAAGGTTCTCTTTTATAATATTTACCAAAATCAGCTCCAAATTTCATTATTGGACTAAATACACCAAGTTCAACAAATCTTATATATAGTTCATTATCTTCAATACCTTTAAAATAGCCACCAATATCATGACTCCACCAAGAAACTCCTATGTTAGCAGCATTACTATTATGAATTGGGATTGATTTTAAAGTTTCCCAATTAACTTCTGTTTTACCAGAATAAAGTACTGGATATCTGTGAGAAGCCACTTTAGAATTATAGCCTAGTACCATAGGTCTTCTTTTATAATCACGCATCATATCATAAAATTGATAATGTTTTAATCTAAATAAATCTTCACTCTGTTTTTTATTAAAATAATCTATCCAATAAAAATCTACTCCTAAAGAATCAAGAGGATGAATAAACAGTTTTAAATATACATCAATAAATTTAGAATCATATATATTGAAAGGAATTACTCCTTTTTCATCTGGTGGTAAATACTCCTTAGCCTTTTCATAATAATTTTCTATAGAATATATTCCTTCAGTTGGATTTATATTTAATCCCAGTCTTATTCCTTTAGAGTTTAAATACTTTGTCATAGCAGCTGGATCTTTAAATAACTCATTGTTAAATGAAAAACCAGTTTTTAAATTATCTTTACCACTAGATACACGCTTATGCCAATCCTTATCAAGTAGCAATATTGACATAGGAATATCCTGACGATCAAACTCAGTAATTAAATCCTTGACATCTTCATCAGTGTACGCTTCGTTTTTGCTCCACCAATTACCTAAAGCATATCTAGGAATCAATGATGGAAAACCAGTTAGCCTAAAGTAATCAACTAAGGCTAAATTAAAGTCCTTTAAATATGCGAATAAATATACATCTAAGCCTTTATGATCTCTTGGTACTAATTCACCCATCTCATTAAATACGGCGGATGTACTATCATCAAAACTTGCGAATCCATCTATTGAATATAAACTTCTATCATATTTCTTCTTTTTATCTGTTGAAAGAAATAATGATGGTGCTCCATAATTACGAACTTCAGGATGATTATAATACCAATATCTATCTGAATTTACTACATCTACTTTTAAATTTGCAGTTGGATTTAACCTTCCACCATAAAATGATTTATTCTTTGTATATGAAAGTACAAAATAAGAGGTTTTTATTTCAAGATATTTATCATCTTCACGAACAACAAATTTAGGTACTTGGAAACTTTTATTCCAAGCAAACTCTGAAGGTCTATCTTCAAAAATACCATTTTCACTATATTCTAATCTTATAAGTCTCTCTGACAAAATGGTAAAACGGTATTTTTCTCCTTTATATACACATTCATCTTTAGGCTTATTTGAAGCCGTAGGTATTTTAAAATTATCACCTAAATTATACATAATATCACCCTCTTTTATAGTTCTTCTATTTTCATAAAGTTTGTATGTTTTACTTCTTTAAATGGATATCCTCCTGTTATAACAATCTTATCTCCTGGTTCAATTTCCACTATATCTTTTGTCATTTTTTTAGATACTTCAATTATTCTATCAAAGCTCTTTAATTCACCTACTAAAACAGGTAAAACTCCAAAATAAAGAGCCAAAGATTTTACTGTAGCAAGGCTTGGGCTTGCTGCAATAATTGGACAACATGGTCTAAAGCGGCTTATTTTTCTAGCTGTATATCCGCTTATAGTAGGCGCGAATATTGCTTTACATTTCAAATAGTTAGATGTTTCAGCTACATCATAGGCAAGCATTCCAGTTGTATCTCTTGTCTCAGTTCTAATTGCTTTATCCATAAATCCTAAATAATCAACATCTTTTTCAGCAGTCTCTATTATTCTTTCCATCATTTCCAAAGTTTCAACTGGAAATAATCCAATAGTTGTTTCGTTAGAAAGCATGACTGCATCTGTACCATCAAGTACAGCATTAGCAACATCTGACACTTCAGCTCTAGTAGGTATTGAATTATTTTCCATTGATGTCATCATTTCAGTTGCCACTATACTAAATTTCCCAGCCATATGACATTTACTTATTATAGATTTTTGTATACCTGGAACTCTCTCCATTGGAACTTGTACACCTAAATCACCACGAGCAACCATTACTCCTTCTGAAACCTTAATAATTTCATCTAAGTCTTCGTATGCCATCTCATTTTCAATTTTAGCTATAATTCCTATATGGTCATTACCCATATTTATTAATAAATCATTAACTTCTAGTATATCTTCATGCCCATGTACAAAAGAAAGGGCTAAAAAATCAACATTAAGTGTATTAGCAAGAAGTATGTCATCACGATCTTGTTCAGATAAAAATGGCATATTAAAATGCACTCCTGGAACATTTACACCTTTATGGTCTTCTAAAACACCATCATTCAATACTTCACAAAGAACATAATCTTTACCTTTATCAAGAACTTGCAATGATATATGACCATCACTAATCTTAATAATACTATCATAATTTATCTCTTCAACAAAATTAGGATAATCTACACAAAACTTTGTACTATCACCTAATATTTCATCACAATATATTCTTATTTTAGAACCTTTTTCAAGTTTTGCGCATCCGCAAGCAACTTTTCCTGTTCTTATTTCTGGACCCCTTGTATCAAATAATATAGCTACATTAGTATCTAATTCTTCATTGACTTCATTAATCTTATTAACTATATCAGTGCAAAAATCATAATCTGAATGATCTAAATTTATACGAGCAACATCCATGCCAGATCTTATTAATTTTTTAATAACCTCTTTATCTTTAGTGGATGGACCAATTGTAGCTATTATTTTTGTCTTATTCATCTATTATCACCTAGTATAATTATATCATAGTTTATTTATATATAAAGAAAAAAAAGAAAGATTTTAAACTTTCTTTTATTCGTATTTTGTTATATCAGCATAGAAGCCATAATCAACTGCACTGCTGTCTGATGTCAATCTAATATTAACAGTATTACCATTTATAATAAATGATTGATCAGCTAACTGCGAACCAGTATACTTAATTGATGAACCTACTTGCCCACCTGAACCATCTGTTATAAATATATAATCCCAACCTTGTTCTACAGAAGTAGAACTATTAAATGTCACCTTAATCTTCGTTGCACCTGGTACTGTCATAGTATAAGTTTGATCCATATTATTTGAATATGAATGAGAACTTTCTAAAACATACGACTCTGCTAATTGAACATCAGTTATACTAGCATTTGAATTTGGCATAACAAATGTATTGGTATTATATGTACTACCATTAACTTTATAACTAACTATTTTAAATCCTGCTTGGTTTGATGTAATAGTAACTGTACAGTTTCCTATATACTTACCTTCTTTTAAACAACTGTTATCAACTACTACACTTGAACTATCATATGTTAAATCATAGGTTTGTGCTCTAAGCCAGTTTACTGTAGCATATGAACTACCCCATGGGGCGTCACTTAATCCGTTATACACCTGATCTATATTTATTTCAGTTAGGTTATCTGTGCAATTAAAAGAACCACTTGATAAACCTGTTACAGTATTTGGAATATTAATTACAGATATATTTGACCAACAAAAGACACTTTCACCCATATAAGTAATAGATGATGGTAAATCAATAGTACCAGCTAAACTATAATTTTCTGCAAAAGCCTGACCACTAATATATGAAAGGTTGCTTCCACCAACAAAAGTAAGTTTCTCAATACTATTACCTCTAAATGCATCATATCCAATATTAGTTAGGCTACTTGGTATAATAAATTCCCCTGAAATTGCATTACCGGTAAATGCATAATCTTCAATATTTTCAATATTGGCTGGTAATGTCATAGGACTAGTTAATAAGTTAGAAGCAAAAGCGCCTTCACCTATAGTTTTTAAATTGGTTGCATTACTAAAATTAACACTTGTAATACCCATATTTGCAAAAGCCCCATATCCTATACTTGTTATTGCTTTACCATTTATTTCTGCAGGGATTACGATATTTTTTGAACATTCAGTATTTTCATAATCAAAAGAAGTAATTTGATTTCCTGAACTATCTAACATAAAACAATCAGTTTGTTTAAAATTTCCAGGATCATATGCAGTTTTATAAACAAACGGATCTGAAGAAGTTCCAGTTCCAGAAACATAATACGAATCATTTCTTATTAATAATTTTAATTTGTCTACACAATCTGTACATGAATAACTTGAATCATCAATCTTAAATTTTCCTGATGATAGAAATCCTGGATGAGTTGAACCAGTTCCATATAAGTAAAATCCAATATTTAAATTTAGAGTATTTCCAAAATTTCCTAACCAACTTGTTTGTGCGCAATTATTAAAGTTCAAAATAGATTCTTCCCTAGAAGAAGAAACAGTACTTTTTAAACAAGTTGAATAAGCTTGTCTATCTATAGTTAACTCATAATCATAGAAAGATAATAGCGCGTAAGCATCGGTGCGAGGATTTCCATAAGAAATCTTATTACCTATATATGAAGATGTTTCCGCATCATATTCAATAAGTGAAGTCCAATCTCCACTTTTTGAAGAAGTAAAATAATTGGCGTTTTTTACTAAACCTAAATCATTAAACCTATCTTTAAATGTTGGATCTAAAGTTGTATTATCATATTCATCAAACGTAAGATAACTACCAGTATCCCCAACAACTGCAATACCTTGATCAGTTAAGCCGATAATTCTAAACTGTTGTCCATCAACTAAAATATAATTATTTGGATTAGATCCACTAAAATATTTTCCAGTATAATATCCAATAGTAGAACCATTTTCAGATATTTCTGTATCGTACTCATCAGCACCAAGATTTACTCCTGCTGTAAGTTCTGCTCCTCTAAGCTCTTGTATTTTATCTAACAATAAATCTCCGGTTACTGTATCTCCGTCATATTTACAATTACCATCTACATAATCACTTAATGTTACCTTATCATCAGTATAGTTCTTTGAAACACACCACTTATTGTTATTTACTGCAATAGCAATACCACATGTATTATCAACAGATACACTTCCTTGAAGTGGAAGTTTTCCTGAAATAGAAAGCTCTTGTCCACTAGTAATTTGATAGTCAGATATTGAGTAGACTTTTGAAACTGCGTGTCCTTTTTGCAGTAAAATATTACAATCTTTTTCTGCAGCATCAACTACACCAATTGCTGTTTGTTTAAAAGATTGTTTCCTTGCTTCTTCAACTATTTTATTTGCTACTGGTATAATTATTAAAGCAAGAATAGCAAGAATTAGTATAATTGCTATTAATTCTATTAGAGTAAAACCTAATTGTTTTTTGTTATTAATTTTGTTTAATTTTATCATGATTACCACCTTTTTAATTCTTTAAATATTTTTTTGAAAATCTGGAGTATATTATTAGTAGTATTAAACTTCCTAAACTTATGACTAACCCATTTTTAAAATTTGTTGCTTTATAAATAATACTTATTTCATTACTACCCTTAGGAATATTAAATCCTATTAAACCATTATTTAACTCAAAATAATCAACTTTCTTATCATTAACAGTTATTATGAAATTATTATCATATGGAATAGTATATAAAATTGTTGAGTCAGCACTTACTTCTATATTAGAATACACTCCATTGGCTAATTTCCTTGTGAATGAGTCTAATATTTCAGCACTATTATCAATTATATCATCCTTTTCGTTAGCAATGAAACTATCAGAGAATATTTTAATCTTCTCTGATGAGGTTTTTATTTTACTAAATTGTTCATTAGAGATTACATCATTTAAAATAATTCCCATTGATTGATATTGTTCATTTAAATAAACTGTATATTCTCCTTTTTTATATAGATATTTATACCCATCATCTTTTAAATCCCTAGAGTTACAAGCAACAATATATTTAGTACTGTAAAAATCAATTAATTCTCTATATTCTAAACTAATGGAAGTATTTTGCTTTCTATATATACCAAGAGAGTTATATATTTTAAATATTGACGGAGCTATAGAACTATTAAATGAATCTATAGATGATTCATTAAAATATAAATTCATATTATACATACAACCAAGATATTTAACTCTATAAAATTCATTATCTTTTATTAAATCGTTATTGATTGCCTCTACATAAAGTTTATTGTTATCATAATTTATATCCTGAATAGATTGATAATTAATATAGTGATATCCTTCCATTAATATACAAATTATAACAGGAATAATTAATAAATTAATTTCGTCATATTTGTAGTACTTTTTCACTATATAAGGTACTAAAATAAAACAAAAGAATGCAATCAAAATATTAATTAAATAGTAGGTATTAATTGTATCAAAACCTTTAATTATATATATAAAATACACTACTAACAAAAGAATATAAATTTCCCATATAATTTTAAATAAATTTATTCCATTTTTAAGTTCTATTCTATCATCTAATGTCTTTATAGACATTATTACTATAAAAATGGATGGAATATAATACCATCTAGCATAATACTGAGCATTAAAAACTGTAAAAGAACTATTTAGAATTGGTATTAACATAAATATAGATAATGTAATAGTTATTATTGATAAATAATTCTTTTTGTTTTTAAGTACATATACACAAGGTAATAGTATTCCAAAAAAAGGAATCCACATCTCACATGAAGCCCAGTTAGCACTATTTACTACACTAGACTTATTTATAATATCAGTAGGAATTAATAATGCCTGAAATATTTTTATATACTGAGTAAAAGGATATAAAAAATACTGTTGCAAACTCAAACTATTACCAACCCTAGGATTACTGGAAAGTGAAATAATAGAAGGTAATAATATACACATAGATAAGCCAATGGCTATAAATAGCTCAAATATAAACATTAATATATTCTTTTTACTATATTTAAATCTACCACAAATACCATTAATAACTAGATAAATAAATAAGAATACTAGTTCACCAAAAGCAAAAACATAATTGGTTAGTATTGTCAAACCTAAAATGATAGCAAAAAGTCCTTTTTTATTTTTTTGAAATAGTTTATCTATACTATATAACAATAATGGAAATAACATTACTATGTCATGAAAATGATAAAATAACATGTTGCAAATTTGAAAACCACTAAATGTATATAATAAAGAACCTAGTACTGCTAGTTCTTTTCTTTTTACAAATTGTTTAAAATATATATATGAAAATAAACCTGTAAAAGCATACTTAAGGATTAAAAATATGCCTATTAAATATGGAAACCATGAAGATGGAAAAATTAAACCTAATAAAAAGAATGGACTACCTAAATCATAAAAACTATATCCTTCAATTATAGATGATCCTAAATCATTATTAAAAGTATATAAAGTATTACCACTTCTTATTTGATCATTTACATTAACGTTAAAAGCTACCTGTTGTGTTTGAAAATCACCTGATAAAATTAGTAAACCTTTGTTTTTTATTATACTCGGTAATAACATTATCAAAGCAACTAATAATGATAATAGGAATACTCTTGTATAATCACTTTTTATTAGCTTTTTAATCTTATTACTCATATACTCACCTACTTTGTATTCCATTATACCAAAAAAAGAAGAGAGTTGTATACTCCCTTCGTAGTCTGTAAGCACAAATTGTGCCTCTTATATTATGCTTCATTTTTTTCTTTTAATTCATTCATCGCTTTTAAATATTCATCACTATTAATTGCAATTCCAATTACTAATGAATATGAAAGTATATAAACCCAAATCATAAGTACAATTATATTAGCTAAACTGCTATAAAAAATATTATAATTAGCAAAGTTATTTGCATATATAGAATATACACTTGTCGCTATTATCCAAGCTACTGTAGTAAATAAAGCTCCTTTATTCATAAACTTACTTGAAATTGAAGCATCAGGAGCCATTGTAAATAATAGTTTTATCATTATAAATACTACTATTAAACCAATTGTCCATTTTATTACAAGAAATATATTGTATACAAATACAGGTATAGATGCATCAAATATCAAATCATATAGAAATGTAAGTAAATTATTTCCATACGCCATTACGACTATTACAAAGAAAAATAGAGTTATTAAAACAATAAGCATAAATAAAGCCTTAATTCTTTTTCTTAGATATCCAGCTCCATCTATTTTAAAAAGCATATTAGAAGCAACTATTATTGAGCTAGTTCCATTAGATGCCACCATAAAACCAATTAACATAGATACTCCAATACCAAACCCTGGTGAGGTTAAAGCAGGAAGTAAAATATCTATTATTGCCATTGGTAATGCATCTTCAAATGTCTCTGTCAAAATATCCATTGAAATAGAAAACTGAGAAGCTATAATACCAATTAGTGTTAATAATGGAATCATGGATAAAACAAGGAAATAAGCGATTTGCCCAGGCAAAACGCTTAATTCCTTTTTATTAATTATTCTTATCATTCTAGAAATATAGTGCTTAATTTTTTTCATATCATCACCCAGAATTAGTTATTTAACTCTTCTTTATTATTTCTCATATCAAGAGTTGCTTCATTTATAGCGTCATCTATTGTTTTAATTCCATCAGTTATCATACTATAACCTATCGCAGCACCAAAACCATGGGCTAATTCTTTAAACTCTTTATTCATTTTTTTAATGTAAGAAATCACTTGCTTTTCATCATACTCAACTAAGTATATTAAAAACTCATTACCATTTGTTCTTATAATATCACTTTTTGGAATCTGATTTTTAATTAAAATATTAGCTGCCTGTCTAATTACTTCATCACCTTCTTGGTGACCGTAATTATCATTAATATAAGCTATATTATTTAAATCTAGTATTATTATAGATTGTGGATATACTTCACTAGCATCCCATAATTCAATATTATCATTTAAATAGTTACGATTTTTAAGTGAAGTAAGCATATCAACATATCTTAGTTTATCTTCTTTTCGCATTGTTGTTTTTCTTTTTTTAGACTTATTAGGCATAAATCTACTGCCAAGCAAGAAGGCTAATAATAAGATAATTACAAGTCCTAAACCAGTAACAACTTTCTTTAATAAAGTACTTGTTGTTGTAGCATTTATCGCATTATAATATCCTGTGTTAATCATAGGAGTTTCGTTTGCAAATGCTAAATAATAATTAAAGAAATTTTCAAAAACTTCATTGTTTTTTATATCTCTTATCATATATGTGTAGTCATTATCTAAATTATATTGATAATCAATCTTGAAATTTTCAAAAATAGAATTCTTATAAAAGTCATATGTTGCTTTATCAATCACAACAACACTATTATTATTAACTGCAGATAATAAATCACTTACACTATCATAAGTTTTCACATCTGCTTCTACTTCATTAAGTTCAGCCTCTATCATTGTATCACTTAAGGTAATAACTGATAGTCCTTTTAAAGATTTTACTGAGTTAAGTATTAAATCATTGCTATAACCTGATGCTACAACTATTTTTTCATCATAAGGTGAAACTGTATTAAATAGATCTAAATCATATTCTTTTTCATTATATTTATCAAAATATAAATCAATATCACCACTTGCTAAAGCGTTTCTTAACTTTTCTATATTTGGATACTTGTCAAAAGTAACCTCTATATTTGCTATATCAGCAAAAGATTTAATAATAGAACTATTAATACCTACTAATTTACCATTAACTTCGATATCAAATGGAGCATTTTCAACAAAACCATAAACATATCTTTTACTTCTAAATTTTACTTTTGATTGTTCTTCTGTATCACTTAACTGAAAATACAAATTAGTAAACTCTGAAGCATAAGTACTGTCATATTTTTCTGTACTCCATTTTTTATAATACTTAGTTAATATATTATTTAATTTTTTAGTATCACCTAAAGATATAACATAATTATCTACTAATTCAGTAATATTATAGTTAATATATAAATTTTTATAGTTTTCATAATTACTTAAGAAAACTAATTTAGGTAAAACAATATAATCGATACCACTATCTTTACTTTCCAAAGAAGTAAATAGTTCAGTGATGTTATTATATGGTTTATATAATAAACTATCTGAAACAAGATAATTATTAGTATTATCCATCTGACTAGTAAGTAAACCTATTGTTGCTTTAGGAATTTCATTTAAATTATTATATTTAATGTTTTCTTTACCAACTAAAACATAATTATCAGTATATATTAAAATATCATTATCAGAAACCTCGTTAACTACTTTAAAAGTATAGTCTTCATCAATCTCTTCACCGTATTTATATGATACTTTATTGAAGTCAATTCCAGTATCTTCCTCTATTTTTTCAATAAAATCAAATACAATTCCTTCACCTGAATTATTTAAGATCGCCACATCATTAATAAAACCAAAATCAATAATGTCATTTTTGTTATTTTGTATCCACTGTTTTTCTACTAATGTAAGTGTCGACTTACCATCTTCATTAGTTAATATAAAATATAAGATTCCAATTATCGCTATTATTACTACTATTATAGAAATAATAAGTGCTTGTTTTTTTTTCATACTACCACCTTACTTAGTGTTTGACCAAACAAAGTCATCACTAGTTTTATGTTTATATCCAATGATTGGATATTTAGAATCTTCGCTAGTTCCTGATTCAACAATAAAAACTTGAATATCATAAAAAGAAAGTTCATCTTCAGTAAAATTATCTTTAACTATATTTGATAATTTTTTTGAATCATCAAGACTTGTGCCACTATTTATAGTTATTATAAAATTCACTAATCTTCCTTTAACATCAACAGTTGCTTTAGAAACAATAGATTCATCTTTTACTTCATCAGTTATATCTTTTAAATATGAATCGCTTAGCGGTACTTCTTTAATACCATCAAGTCTTGTACCATATCTATCACCATTTACGCCAAACCACATTATTAAGAATGCAATTAAACAAATCAAAATAATAACAAGAAACATTATTAAAAAAATTGATTCTTTCGTATGTCTCTTAAAAAATTTCATACAATTCACCTCTACCAAATAATTATACTATATTTCTATAAATATATCAATTATAGAAAAAACATACATATATAATGTATGTGTTATTTTTCTTCTAGTTTATTTAAAACTTCTTTTGTTACTTCAATTGCTTTTGCTCTTACTGACGCAGCTGTTTGTTCAAGTACTGGTGTTCCCTTTTCAATAGCATAATCAACTAATTCATCAGCCATATCTTGTATCTCAGCAGCTTTCTTTTTAGCCACTTTAATTACTGTTTCTTTATCAAGATTTTCTAAAGATTCTCTTATTTCAAAAATCTTTGCTTCTATTTCTTCTTTAACTTCATCAATATCAACTGATTTTAATTCTTCTAGAAGTTTATCAATATACTCTTTTAAATCTTTACGTGTCTCAGAACCTGCTTTTGGTGCTAAAAGTACACCTGCTGCTGCTCCTAATCCTAAACCAGCTAAAAATTTAAAAAACCCGCCTTTTTTCTTGTCTTTACTCATTTTCTTCTTCCTCCTCTTTCTTTTTGGAATCTTTTCTTCTTTTAGAAAATAAAGCACTAATACCACTTGAAATAATGCCGGAAAACTTATCTCCAAAATTACTTAAAGCATCTGCAGTAGTGTCAACTATATTAAATATACCATCAAGTTTTTTCACTTTGACATTTACATCATCGACAACAGCATCTACTTTATTTAAAGTTTTAATAAGTCTAATAACTAATACTATTAAAACTACTACTAGTATAATCAATAAACCATATAATATTACTGGGAAAATTTCGTTTAATGTTTCCATTATTCACCATCCTTTTTATCATACATTGAATCGATTAAATTAAATAAATCTGAATCATTTAACTCCTTAGTATAGCTTTTATTAAGTTCCTTTTCATATCTATCATAATTACGATTTAGCTCATCCTCTACTAAAGAAATAGAATCATCATCTTCATCAGAATCTTTATAAATATCATTAGGATTTAAATCATACTGACTTAACAAATCATCAAGAGCATCACTTTTTTCAAGTTCACCAAATATATCTATTGGTTGTTCTTCATAATTATCTTCATTATTATCAATAATATCTTCATCAAATAAGTCTTCACCACTGAACGCAAATGAACTAGTACTAGATAAACTACTCTCTAATTCATCTTCTAATGTACCATATGCCTTTTTGCGAATATCATCAACGCTAATCTTATCAAAATCCGTATATACTGTTTTCGTCTTCTTTTTAGAAGAAATTTCATCTTTACGGTAGTTCTTATCTAATACTCCATAAACTGGAGAAATAATTGGAGTTGGTTGAAAAATCTTCTTAGTTTCTTCACTCTTCTTACCATTATAACCAGATATAACAGGTGTAACAACAGTTTCTGTTCTAGTATATTTATATTCTTGTTTAACAACTGTAGGTTCAACTGGTTTACCTACCATTTCAAAATCACTATCATCAAAATATTTTGGTACTGGTTGTCTTACTTCAGCTGGCGCAGTTTTTGGTGCCTCCATAGGAACAACAACTTCTTCTTCTTCTTCAATATAATCATCATATATTCTTGGTACTGGTTTTACCACCGGAGTTTGTTCAACTTTTACTGGTTGTTTCATTTCATTTTTTTGTTCTTTTGTTGCCTCTGGTCTTGGTATTTTTACTTGAATAACCTCTTTTTTTATAACATCTTCATCATCTAACTCCTCGATGAACATATTTTTTACTTTATCTAAAAATCCCATCTAATCACCCTTATCCTTCTATATCTTCTACGTTGTATTCTAGAAAGTTACTATTTTCTTCTTTAGGCGTAAAAATATCGTACTTCTCGTCTTGATTGATAAAATAGTCATCATTAAGCATCAACTTAATAACATTACTATTGTACTTTATAGTAGATAAAATATATGTCGCATTAAGTACAACATCATCGATATCTTCTTCTTGAACTAAAGCCTCTATTTTTGCATAATTATATAAAAATTCAATTAAATAATAACCATTGTCTTGTTTATTAATCTCCAAATAACCTGTTTTATCATCTACATTTATATATCTTGAGTAATAACTATCTTTATTTTCATTGTAAGCAAATTCTTTTTTATAAAAATAACTATTTATATCAACATATAAATAATAATAATTACCATTTGAATACAACTTTTCGTTATACTCGCTTGTATCTATATAAGTAACTCCCCTAGGTTTATAATATTTATATCCCTTGCCAATAGTATTGTATAATGTATTATTTTTTGATAAAACAACACTAACAATTGTATCAATATTATCTGTAGCAATTCTAACTACTGTGCAACCAGAAAGAAGAAATACGGAAAGTAACGCAAATATTATCTTACTTCTCTTTTTCATATTACACCTTCTATAATCTAATTATATCAAAAAAAACTATTTTAGAGTAGTTTTTCTTAACTTGACATGTTAATTTACTGTCTAGTAACTTTAACCATATATATTTTCTCGCCTTTACTGGCAAATTTTTTTTCATACTCAGTTGGAATATTATCCTTTATATCATCATTATATAAATCCAAAGATAATTCTTCCATCTTATAACCATAATTATTAAATGACATAATTGAATATTCAAACAATTTTCTATTATCTGTCTTCTGAATAATAGTATTACCATTTTTAAACACTTTATCATACTTTTCTAAAAATCTTGTGCTTGTAAGTCTTCTAATTTCATGCCTGTTTTTAGGCCATGGATCAGAAAAGTTCAAAAAAATTGTATCTATTTCTTTTTCAAAAACATCTTCTATATCTAAAGCATCCATTCTAATAAGTTTAAGATTTGGTAAATCGATATCACCAATCTTTTGGATTGCCCTTGCAAGTACACTGTCAAACTTCTCGATACCAATAAAATTAATATCTGGATACCTTAAAGCATTATTATAAATAAATGTTCCCTTACCCATTCCTATCTCTATTTTTATTGGGTTATCATTCCCAAAAATCATGTTATATTTACCTTTATTTTCTGAAGGATTTAAAACAACATATTTAGAATTTATTATTATTTCTTTAGCACCGCTTACATTTCTAAGCCTCATAAAATCACCATGTCCAATTTTATCATATTTATCACAAAAAAGGAATACATGCATATAATTTATTAGAAAGCAAAGGAAGTGTTTAAACTGAAAAAAGATAGAAATTGCTCTGTAGGAGCATATCCTATGTATCCTATGTATGGTAATATGGGTGCAATGCCAAATCCTGGTATGGGAGTAATGCCAAATCCTGGTATGGGTGCAATGCCAAACCCTGGTATGCCTATGTCTCCAAATATGGGACCTATGACAACCCCAATGACTACACCTATGACTACTAACAATTACGGTCCTACTAATGATAGTTATGGTTCACTTGCCAATCAAATAAATAATCTAGAAAAAAGAGTTACACGATTAGAAAACAGTATGATGTCTTCTAATAGTACAACTCCATCTTATTCTGAATCCAACTTCTACATGGTTTAAAAGACTTAGGTCTTTTTTTTATCTTAACCAGTTGATTTCGCCGTATCCAGCCCCCCAAGGAGAATTAAGTATTCCATTATTTACATTATCTATATTAAATGTTATAAAGTTATGGGAATTATTGAAAGCATCAGCCGCTATCGAAACTACATTGTTTGGAATATTTATTTGCTGAAAATTATTATCAGTAAATGCTAAACTTCCAATTGCTGTTAATCCAGTTCCCAATGTTACTGTTTTAGATTTATTACCAGCAAATGCATAAGCACCTATATCAGTAATATTATTTGGGATTATTATATCTTCTATATTATTGTTTTGAAATGTCCAACCATGAATTGAATTTATACTAGTTGGTATAATAACACTAGTTAAATTGTTATTATAGAATGCTCCAAGACCTATATTTGTAATTGTATTACTTAAATTAATTGTATTTAAATTATTATTTTTGAATGCCCAAGCACCTATATTTATAAGTATACTTGGTAACGTTATAGAACTTAGAAAATTATCCTCAAATGCATAATCTCCAATACTTGTTACAGTACTTGGTATATTTATTTGACTTATAGAATTATCGATAAAAGCATAACTTCCAATACTTGTTATGTTAGTAGGAAGTACTATTTTGTTTAATTGGTTATATGCAAAAGCAAAATTATTTATAACAGTGTTATTTTGTGGTATGTTAGCACTTGATATAGCATTATTATAAAAAGCACCATCTTCTATACTAATGACACTTTCTGGAATTAGCAATTCTTCAATAAGGTTATCTCTAAAACTCCAATTTCCAATCTCTTTTATTGTACTTGGAAATACTACTGATTTTATATAATTAAGTCCGAAGACAGAACTAGACAGTTTTGTAAGTCCCTCTGGAAGAACAAGATCAGTAATTCTATTATTATAAAAAGCAAAGTTTCCAATATTATCAAGTTGCTTTATATTACCAAAACTTATACCTACTATTTCATTATTGGCAAAAGCACCTTCATCTATATTTACTCCAGAATTTATTTTCTTTAAGTCTATAGCCTTTGAAAAATTAACATAGGCTATTTTTTTTGTTTGATTTGTTCCTGCAAAACTGTTTGCATCAATATAATATACTGGAATATCATTGATTTTTTCAGGAATTGTAACATTAATTCCGCAATTTGGATTAGCAAAATCATAGCCTATTATTGTATTAGTAGATGAATTAAATACAAAACAGCTTTCATCTGTTGAAAGAGAATTATCATTTAAAATACAATTATCATTATCATATTTTTTTATAATTGGATTTTCTTCATCGTAATCTTTTGTAGCACAAAAACTAGAATCGCTAGCTACAATAGCAACATCACATTTTTCATCGATATATATAGATGCATTAGTAGGAAGTTTACCTTCAATATCTATATTATAAATATCAGAAAATAAGCCATTATCTATAGTTAAATATGTTGTATTCCATTTTCCTTCTAAAACTCCTGTATTACACTTATTAGATAATGAAGTCGAAACTCCAACAACTGTTTGTTTAAAGGCTAATTCCCTTGATTGATTAACTATTTTATTAACTATAGGAATTGCAATAAGTGCAATTATACCAAGTATTAGTATAACTGCTAATAATTCTATTAATGTAAAACCTTTTTTTCTCAAACTTAAACACTCCATTCTAATAAAATTATATCATAATTACTATACATATTTAATATAACGTAAAAAAGATTTACTATCTATGCATTATTTTTATAAAACTTTACATTATAATATTAAGAGGTGATACTATGAATATAGATATAAGAAAAAATATTATTGATAATTTTAAGGACAGTAATGAAGAAGAATTAGCCACTTCAATCAAGGAAGCAATAAGTGAAAAGGATGAAATCACTCTACCTGGTTTAGGGGTACTATTTGAGATTCTATGGGCAAATAGTTCTGATAAAGAAGTTATATTAAAGGACTTAATTGATGGTTTAAAAAAAGAAAAAGTTTAACTTTTTCTTTTTTTATTGAGGCATTAAATTAGTTGGAAAACCAATTGTAGTCCATCTTGAATTGAAACGCGTTGCAGTTCCTAAGACTGTGATACTATTCCACTCATTTGAAAAACTTTTATAAAAAGCATTATCACCAATAGTTGTAACTGTTGCTGGAATTGTAACTGAAGTTATGTAATTATTATTAAATGCTTCTTCACCTATTACAGCCAAGTTTGGTGCTGTTGTTAAATCTATATTATTTATATAACAATGTCTAAATGCTTGATAATCAATATTTACTACTGTACTTGGAAGTTTAACATTTCCGTACATTGGGCCACCATAACTTACTAATGTAGTGTAATCATAGCTTGCATCACTATTTTTTTTATAAATGAATGCTTGATTATCTGCAAGTTCATTGCCATTAACTGATCCTGGAGTAATCTGCGTAAGATTATCAAAGCTTCCTGGTGCAAAACTTTTAATGTCGCAATATCTAAATGCTTTTGAATCCAAGGTTCTAACACTAGATGGTATTGTAACATTCGTAGTTTTAACCCTACTACCACCATAACTTACTAATGTAGTATTATCTACTGTACCATCACTATTTCTAGCATAAACAAAAGCATTAGAATCATTTAAAGAATTATATAGAAATGCACCTTCACCTACATGTGTAAGTTTGTTTATACTACCCCAATTAATTGAAGTAAGATAATTATATTCAAATGCATATGCTCCGATATATTCTAAATTTGTTAACATACTTAGATCTAATGTTCCACTTAGTTCACATTCATCGAAAGCACTTTCGTTTATAGTAATTAAATTAGGTGTTTTAGAAAAATCAAATTTTTTAAGTGGATTCTCACGGAAAGTATAAAAACCTAAGTAAGTAAGACTTGGCAATTCACTCATAACAAGTGTAGTTATACTATTTCCTTCAAAAACACGTGACCTTATTTCTGATAATTTTGGTAAATTATTTAATTTAAGACTCTTAATTAAATTTTCACCAAACCCATCTGAACTTATTCTAATAAGTTCAGGTAAGTTGTTAAGTACTAAACTTGTAATATTATTATTATAAAATATGTAATCACCAAACTCAATTAGTAATGGAGAATTTTCGATTTTTAATTCACCAGAGATATTATTATACGCAAATGCTGAGTCATCTACTTTTTGTAAAGCAGGTAAATTAGAAAGATTTACCGTCAATAATTGATTAGCTTCAAATGAAGAATTTTCAATTGTCTTTAATGCTGGTGCTTTAGTAAAATCTATACTCTCTAAATCATTGTTATAAAAAGCATAATCTCCGATTTCATAAAATTCTGGCATATTTCCAAAATTAATATAATTTATTAAATTGTTTGCGAATGCTCCTAATTCTTGACCACCAGTTGATTTATATATTCTTCTTAAATAAGTTGCATTACTAAAATCAACACTAGTTATCTTATTTTTATGACCAATACCATTAAAAGATCCCGGACCTATATAAACAACTTTCACTCCATCTATCATATCTGGTATTGTAACATCCATAGGACAAGCTTCTGTATCATCAAAATTATAACCTGTTATTACCCTATTAACTGAATCAAAAGTAAAACAAGAAGTATCTATGTTTTGCTTACAGTTTGAATAAGTATATGTATATGAATTATAATTTGAATCGTAATATATTCTTACGCATTGATTTAAGTTTTTAGTACTGTCTTTTGGATCAACTAAGGTAACATCATCAATATAATTCTCGTCTACCAAAGTTTGTGTTGGTAAAAAATAAGCAGTATCTTCATTCAATAATTTTGGATTTTCAGATGCCCAACTTTTTGCGGCTGCTTCTATAGTTTTTATTTGCGTTGACCTAGCTTTATTTTTTGAACCTTTAACTAAATTATTAACTGTTGGTACTGCAATAACCCCAACAATTGCTAAAACTATTAATACTCCAAGTAACTCTACAAGTGTAAAACCATTTTTATTTTTCATACTACCACCTATTATATTATTATTATATATATAATAACTTTTTTATATTGTAAAGTCAATTGAAGTAAGGAAAAAAGTATATAGTTAATCTATATACTTTCTTAATCTATCAAATTCAGATCCTTCTTCTAAATCTGTTTTATCTAATTGTTCAAACAATTTCTTTTGTTCTTTTGATAGTTTTGTTGGTATTACTACATTAATAACTATGTACATATCACCTTTACCAAAACTATTAACTCCACTAATACCCTTACCTTTTAATCTTTGCTTATCACCAGTAGTGGCACCAGGATTAATAGTAAGTTTAACATTGCCATAAATTGTAGGAATCTCTTTCTTACAACCTAATACTGCTTCTGTTATAGTAAGAGGTAATTCTAAATATATGTCATCGCCATCTCTTTCATATATTGGATGATCTTTGACAGAAAACTCGATATATACATCTCCATTAGGACCACCATTAGTTCCCATTTCACCTGCACCAGCAATACGAAGTTGATTACCTGTATTTACTCCAGCAGGAATTTTAATATCTTTAGTAACTGTTTTCTTTACTTTACCTGACCCTTTGCATTTTGAACAAGTCTTTTCATATGATTTACCTTTACCCTTACAATTTGGACAAGTAGATTTAGTCATATATGTACCAAACATTGTTCTTTGCTCTGATGTTACCTGACCACTTCCATGACAAGTAGAACAAGTTTTTTCACCATGACCACCTTTGCCACTACATTCATCACATTTTTCATAATTATCTATAGTCACACTCTTTGTGCAACCAAACACTGCCTCTTCAAATGTAAGAGTCATGTGCATTATTGAGTCTCGGCCTTTTCTAGCTCTAGTCGAATTTGATGACCCACCAAAACCGCCAAAACCACCACCAAAAAATTCACTAAATATGTCACTAAAATCAAAACCACTAAAATCATAGCCAGCGGCACCACCAGGACCAGCGCCTTGTTCAAATGCTGCATGACCAAATTGATCATATTGTCTTCTTTTTTGATCATCTGATAATATGGCATATGCTTCTTGTGCTTCCTTAAATTTGTCTGCTGCATTTGCTTCTTTTGACACATCAGGATGATATTTTTTAGCAAGTTTTCTAAATGCACTTTTTATTTCATCTTGAGTAGCACTTTTCTCTACACCAAGAACTTCGTAATAATCTCTTTTATTCATACTTCACCGCCCTTTTAATTATTGTAGATATTTAAAAATTCATTAATAGT
>JAEWBI010000052.1 GCA_023391185.1 Bacillota bacterium
GATGCTATTATTATTGCAGGAACAACAGGAGAAGCATCTACTTTGACAGATAAAGAACATTTAGAAGTGGTCGACGTGGCTACAGAATGTATAAATGGCAGAATACCTTTAATAGTTGGAACTGGAAGCAATGACACCAACCATTGTATATTGTTATCAAAAAAGGTAATAGAATTAGGGGTAGATGGGTTACTTTTAGTGACACCATATTATAATAAAACTTCACAGAATGGACTGATAGCGCATTATACTGCTATTGCAAGTCAAGTTAATGACACTCCTATTTTGTTATATAATGTTCCTAGTAGAACAGGTATGACTATTGAATTAGAAACTTATCAAAAATTGGATGAAGTTCCAAATATAGTAGGTACAAAAGAAGCAAGTGGCAACTTAAAATTAATCAAAGAAATAATAAATAATACTAATTTGGATATTTATTCTGGAAATGACGATCAAATTACAGATATAATGAGTTTAGGTGGTAAAGGTGTAATATCAGTGATGGCAAATATAATACCTGAGGAAACGCATTTATTAACATGTGATAAATCAGTAGAAATGCAAAAATATTTCATATCATTAATTCGTGAACTTTTCCCAAAAGATAATCCTAATCCAATAGCAATTAAAGAGGCCATGAATATTTTAGGTATGGATGTGGGGCTTATAAGATTGCCATTAATCTATAGAAATGTAGAAAACCAGCAAGTATTAAAAGAAACATTGGAAAAATATCCAGAAATACAAAAAATCAAAAAATTAAAATTCTAATAAAATTCACCATATATAAATTTTATTTTAACTAAATCCAAAAAAAGTTATGAATTAATCATATCTTTTTTTTAAATACTATTAAAAATACAATATAGGTGCAAACTATTTATATAAGGAGGTTTATATGAACCCAAAAAGAATATATTATGAAGCAGATATAGTTAAGTATGAATTAGGTAAAAAATTATTGGAAAGATATAAAGATGTAGAAGGAATAATAATAGAAAGTCATAATAGAATTAAGGAACTACAGGAGAGGCCAAATGCTGATTTTGTAGAAATGAAAAAGTATTTAATTATTGGCATAAGAAAAACGCACAAATATGTTCCTAATGAAAAAAGTTCTGATTTTTTAGTTCCTTATACATCTTCAGGATGTAGCGCAATGTGTTTGTACTGCTATTTAGTTTGTAATTATAACAAATGTTCTTATTTAAGATTATTTGTTAATGTTGAAGAAATGCTAGAAAATCTTATAAAAAAATCACTAGAAACAGAAAAATCATGTACTTTCGAAATTGGAAGTAATAGTGATTTAATCCTTGAAAATCAAATTACTGGAAACTTAGATAAAACCATCGAAAGATTTGGAAAAGATGGAAGAGGCTTTATTACCTTTCCAACTAAATTCAGTATGGTAGATAGTATTTTGAATTTAAAGCATAATGGTAAAACAATTATTAGAGTGAGCCTAAATCCTCAAGAAATAATAACCAAAGTAGAATTTGGAACATCTAATTTAAAAAATAGAATAAGTGCTATAAATAAGTTGTCAAACGCAGGATATAAAGTTGGAATATTAATCGCACCAGTAGTATTTATAGATAATTGGCACAACTTATATTTAAAGTTACTGGAAGAATTAGAAAGCAGCTTATCTATTGAAGTGAAGGAAAATTTAAAAATTGAAATTATATTTATGACATATAGTTATGTTCATAATGCTATTAATAATCAAGCATTTCCAAAAGCATTAAATTTATATAATAAAGAAATAATGACTGGAAGAGGAAGAGGAAAATATTGTTATAAAAAAGAGTATAGAGATGAGGCGGAAAAGTTCTTTAGAGAAGAGATAAAAAAACGATTTAATAGTGCTATAATTATGTATATTGTATAAAATATATATCTTGTAATATAATGAAATTATTGACTTTTACCTTTAATAAGAGTATTGTATGATACAATTAAATAAAGAAGAAGTTTTATTATGAAAAATGTGAAATTTGTGGGTAATTTAAAAAAAGACATTGAAATGTCAAATAAAAAATTTAATTTAGCAAAAAGTATTATATCTAAAATTATTATTTGGGTTTCTGGATCTTTATTTGCAGCAGGAATAACTTTTGTGTTGCTTGATTTTCCAACGACAGCATTACCATTACTGCTTATAGGAACTGCTGGTATACAAACTATTGTAAGTGTTAAGGATATTAAAATAGAAAAGAAGAAGTTTGACAGTGATAAACAAAAAGCAAAAGAACAATTAATTAGTTTAGTATACAGTTTACAAAGAGAGAATGTATGTACTAATCTTAATCAACTTCAAAATTCTAAAGTTGAGGAAAATAAATCAACTTCAATTTTAAAGGTTGATAAATCCGTAGTTAAAACAAAAGAAATCAGTAGAAATATTTATTTTTTAGATAATTCAGATGATTTACAAATATTAAGAGAAAAAAGAAGTACGATAAATAATAATGGAATTATTAAAGAAGAGAATTCAATTAGTCTTTTAGAAGAGCATGAAAAACCTGAACTAGAGTTAAATGTAGAGAAAACTCTTGTACTAAAAAGAAAAAAATAAAAATATATTAATGTCGAAAGCTATTTTGTATATTTATACAAAATGCAAAATTAAAAATGGAATGATTCACTTGAAATTATTTCCATTTTTATTTTATTTATTTTTATTAGTTAAAACAATTAATCAAAAGATATATTTTAATTTATGACAACAACTAACTTGTGATTATGATATAATTAAAATAGGTGAGCATATGAGAAAATTATCCTTTTTTATAATAATATATGCAGTATTTGTTTTAGTTTTAAGTTTCTCTATATATAAGACACTTTCACCAAATGAATTAGGACAAACTTATAGTTACTTATATGAATCGTTAGATCTTTATTTAAATAAAATAGAAAGCAATATGAATGAAATAACAATTAGTAATGATGAATGGGATTGGGTAGAGCTAAAAGAAATAAACACCGAAGATGAACAATTAAAAAATACATATAATCTATTAATATCAGATATTAGAACATATTACTTATCTTTTTCTAATTCAAAAAGTGAAAGAAATAATAATATAAGTTTATTAAACTTTAAAGATAAAACAAGAATTACTGATAAAGAGTTGTCAGATTTATCTAATAATGAGAATTATTTGGAAAATTTCGATAAATATAATTCTATGATTTTAAGTAACGACCAAACAAGAGCCGAAAGAATAAAAGCACAAATAAACATAATAATTGATTATGATAAAGAAGAATTTGCTTATAAAGATTTTGGGCAGTTACTTTATGATGAACTTGTTACTACAAGTAAGATTGCTAGTCTTAGTAGTTGGTTAAAAACTGAATATTATAGTAATTTACAGTAGTTAGTTATAACAAACTATTAATAGATAATAATTTAATAAAATAAAGAAAACAATATATTTATATTGTTTTCTTTTTATGGTAATACTAATTTATGAGTTTAACAAATGTATTTATGTATTGAGAGATTATAATATTAATTTAAGAAAATTAGGTGGATATTTTTCTTTTTTTATCTAATACATAGGTCAACAAAGGTATCAGGTAAACATCTACATGAACCAATATCTGATATTCTTATTGTGACAAATGAATCGGTAGCATAATAGCTTGTACGACCACACTTGCTTTTTCCTTCTGCAAGTACGCGACACTGTACTGCATTGTTACTAACACATTCAACACGTAATACACAGGATGTAGGTTCTCCATCACAGCCACTAGCGCTTCTTCCGATAGGGTATTCACATATACGATTTTCAGCTGTATAAAGAGTTATAGGTCTTGTATTAAATGAATCATATATATTATTTTCACCAAGTACATCTCTACAACAGCCTTGTTGTGATTCGCTAGCAACAGCTTCTTTTTGTAATCTATCTATTTTCCTTAAAGTTTGATTAATATCACAACAGGTGTTATTATAGCAATTATAGTTTCCATAAAACATATTTATTTCCTCCTTTTACTTTAAGTTATTCTGCATTACATTTTTCAAACATTATTTAAACCTAAATATTACAAAAATACTAAAAAAAGTGTAACATTTATGAGACAAAAGCATATAATAATTGTATTTTCTAATAATAATAACTATAAACTAAAATTAAATTAATTTTTTTGTTCTAATACAAGAAATATGCACTTTTATAGTAAACATTTCTTTAATAACTTGACTAAGTTTATTACATATTATAGAATAAATAAAAATTTAAACAAGAAGGAATATATTTATGAGACTTGAAATGAAGAATTATTTATATCATGGCCTTAATTATGATATTTGTGCACAGCAAACACTAGAAAGAATTTTTGAAAGTGGGTTTATATATACTAGAAATTCACTTAAAAAATATTTAACTGAATATGATTATATTCAGTTCTCAAAGTACCATGCTGCTAATTGGAATGGTGAGGATGCAGTATCTTTAGCATGTAATCCCAGTAATAGATTAGTAGTGGATAATTATAACCTAGAGAAAGATCATTATGATAATGCTTTTGATGAATTTATTAAGGGAACTCTTTCTTTAGTATTAGATCCTTCTTTAATAGAATGTTTTGAAACAAAACAAAATAGTTTAAAAATGAATTACGAGTTACAAATACTTGGTGACATTCCAATTAGTTTTATAAAGGCAATAGCTGTAAATATAAATAATAGTAAATATTCTTCAAAAGATTTATTTAATTTAAGAAAAGTAATATTAGAGATAAGTAACTTCAATAAAGGAAAATACTTTAACAAATATTATAATCATACTTATTATATAAGAGATGATTTAAGCAAACATTCAGTTGAATACATATTTAAAAATAAAATTTACCCAATTTACAAAGTCGCCGAATTAATTAGCTATTTTAATTTAAATATTCCAATTGTAGATATAAAAAATGGTAATGAATTAGTTCCTATAGAAAAACAATATAAAAGATTATTTGTTTTAGCTAAACAATTTGAGGAATTGCAAAAAAGATATTGAAAATCAATATCTTTTTTTTGAATAATTTAGTTAGATTTTTATCCTTTTATAAACATTTGAGTCCAGTATGTATTACCACTACTATCTTTTGCGACACCAACACCAATTTTATTATATGATGTATTTAATATGTTTGCTCTATGACCTGAAGAATTCATCCAAGAATTCATAACATCTGCTGCTGTTTTTTGACCGCTAGCAATATTCTCTCCAGCTGCAGTAAATGAAACCCCAAAAGATCTAAGCATTTCAAATGGTGTTCCATAAGTAGGTGAATTGTGTGCAAAATAATTATTACTTACAAAATCTTTTGATTTGATATCTGCAACATTATTAAGTTCACTACTTTCAGTAAGTGATGGCAATCCAACTTTTGTTCTTTCAACATTTACTAAACGAATTACTTCTTTAACTAAAGAACTAGAATCACTTGGAGTTTCTGTTCCATTACCTGCTTTTGGAATATTAATTTTTTGACCTACAAAAATAAGAGAAGAATTAGTAATTTGTGGATTAGCAGCTAAAAGTTCACTTAAACCAACCCCATTTTTAGAAGCAATCTTCCACATAGTATCTCCTGCTAAAACTGTATAAACTGAGCCATTTGGAGTCTCTGTTCCATTACTAGCCTTTGGAATGTTAATTTTTTGACCTGGAAAAATAAGAGAAGAATTAGTAATCTGTGGATTAGCAGCTAAAAGTTCACTTAAACCAACTCCATTTTTAGAAGCAATCTTCCACATAGTATCACCTGTTATAACTGTATAAGTATTCATAGTATACCCCTTTCTATTAATTTACCTAAAATTACATTATAGTATATGAATTAAATGGGTTTTGTAGACATACATGTATAAATAGATTTTAAACCTATAAAGAAAAAAAGTTGATAAACTTGGTTGATTGTTATTTTAACTTTTGCTGCTACTTGAATATCAATATATAAAGAGTAGTAAGAAGGTGATTTTAAATCAAAGACATATTTTTTGATTTTCTAAAGGTATTAATGCCTACTATTTTGCCAATATGCGGAACTCTGCTTACTGGAATTATGGCTTATATAGGTACAAAGATTAATTCATATTTTAAATGTAAGAAAGCAGATAGGATAATATCGTATGTAGTAAAGTATGTTGAACAGATATATACCGATTTACATGGTAGTGATAAATTTGATAAAGCAGTAATTATGGCTACAAATTTATTAAGCAAACAAGGTATAAGTATTTCAGGTGAAGAATTAAAAGTAATGATAGAAAGTGCATGCTATGAGTTAAAGGTAAATTTAACAAAATAGTGAATATCAGGTTTGCCTGATATTTTTGATTGCAAAATACAAAGATGAGTTAGGACATATTTCATAAAATAGTTTAAATTTAATATAATTAATTGGTGAAGAAATGATAGATTTTATTAAAATGGAAGCTACTGGTAATGACTATATATATATTGATTGTTTTAAAAATGATATTAGTGATATAAATGATTTTAAACAATTAGTTATCAAGATGTGCAATAGAAATTTTGGTATTGGATCAGATGGGGTTATATTAATATGCCCGTCAAATATAGCGAATGCAAAAATGGTAATGTATAATATCGATGGTTCAGAAGGAAATATATGTGGAAACGGAATCAGATGTGTAGCAAAATATGTATATGAAAATATATCTAGTAAACGAGATATTACAATAGAAACTAAATCCGGATTAAAAGAGATAAAATTAAATATAAAAAATAATAAGATTATTGATATAAATGTAAATATGGGTAGTCCTATATTTGAACCTGATCTTATCCCTGTAATTACTGAAAAGAAAATGCTTTTGAATGAAATAATTAATATTAGGGGTGATATCTATTACGTAACTTGTTTATCTATGGGGAATCCGCATACTGTTATTTTTTGTGAAGAAATAGATAATTTAGATTTAAGTGAAATAGGTTATAAGATTGAAAATCATGATATTTTTCCTGATAGGACTAATGTTGAGTTTGTCCAAATTATTGATGATAATAGTATTAAAGTTAGAGTTTGGGAACGAGGATGTGGTGAAACGTTATCCTGTGGGACAGGTGCATGTGCAAGTGTAGTAGCAGGAACGTTAAATGGTTATTTAAATAGTAATGAAGTAGAAGTTAATCTAAAAGGTGGTACTTTGTATATAAAATATGAAGATGAAATAATAATGAGAGGGCCTGCTAATAATGTATATTATGGTAAATACATTGTTAAAGATGGTGTATCAAAAAACATTGACTTAAAGTAAATCAGGTATATAATGTTTATAGATGGAGGTACTTTATGTTAAAAAGAAAACCTAATATGTCAAAAGAGGAAGCATTAAGATTAGCTTGTGAAGAAAATGGTTTCATTTATGATCCTAACGGTTATCAAAATGGAGTAGAAAAGTCATATGTTGTTTTTTATAATAGTGGTTATAATTTGATGTTTTCAAATACTCAAAATTTAATTTTTGCTACTAAAGAGGACCTTACAAGCGAGGAATATCTCGCTATATATAAAACAATTATTCAAAATATGGGCGATCAATTCATTGAAAAAAGTAATAGTGATGCTATTGTTTTACTTACTCTTTTTGATTTAAGTGATAAGACAAAGAATATATTAGACGAAATAACATTAAATAGGAAGCAAATTGATGAACTTCTAAACAAGAAAACAAAAGCAAAAAAATATGTTAAAACTATAACTGCAAAGTATTAAATAATAAACTATCTGACAATATTAAAACTAGTCTTTATGACTAGTTTTTTGTTTGTTTTTTATTCTATTAGAAGAGTAAATTTATTTTTCAAATTTAAATGAGTAGTAATAAGTTCTATATAAATAAAGTCTCTCTTCATCTACTAAATTTCCCATATTTTGTATAAAAACATTATCCTCTTCACTAGTGTCAGAATACCAGTGGAGAACTGATATATCTCTATATCCATTTTCGTAACATAATTTATGTATGTCAGTTAAAGTAAAAGAATTATTTTTTTCTATGTTATTGTAATAACAGTTATCAGTCAGAATTTTCTTTAACAAATTAAAATGAGATGCGTTTGAAAATTCACCAATTAATAATCCACCAGATTTTAAATGTTTCCTAGTTTTCCTTAGGAAAGACTCTGGATCATCTACCTTTTCTAAAATATCCCCAATAATAATACAGTCAAAAAAATTTTCTTCTAAACTTTTAGGAAAGAAGCCAATAGGTGAGTGATAGGCTTGCATTATATTTTTAGCGATTTCTACTTTTTTCTCATTTGAATCAACGCCAAATATTTCGAATTTTGAATAATCATTCTTAATCTTTAAACTTGTTGCGCCTATTCCACATTGTACCTCTAATACCTTAAAATTATCATCTTTATAAGCTTCTAACATTTTTAATGAAGCATATTTAATATCATCAAAAGCAAATGTTTCAAAGCCCCATTTATTTTTAAAATAGTCTCTATTTTTTGAAAGAATGGGATAGAATTTATTTAAGTCTTTTCGGAATGCAGACCCTAAGTAATGATGTATAAAACAATCATGGCATAACATTAACTTATACCCACCTTTTATAATACGCAACGATAAATCATTATCATCTATATATCCAGGAGTATATTCCTCATCAAGATACCCAATATCTTCTAAGACATGCCTTTTTATTAGTATGCAAAAACCAATTAGAAATATTTTTTCTTCCCATTTTTCTTTACTTGATATATTATTTGCTTTAGCAAGTTCTTGCATTATTTCAAAATTTTCATAAGTAAAATCGACACCTTGCAAGTTTTCATTGTGGTTACAGACTGCACCTACCGCTCCAATTTTATAACTACTATATAAACACTTATTTAAATTATCTAACCAGTTTGTAGTGACTATAGTATCATTATTTAGTAATAAAATATCATAATTTGGATTTGATTTTTTAATTCCCTGGTTACATCCTTTAGGGAACCCCATATTTTCATTATTTAATATAATCTTTATATTTTTTTGTTCTTTAAGCCACTGTCTTGTACCATCAGTAGAAAGATTGTCGACAACAATAATCTCATAAGTTCCTTTTTTTGTGTATTTTTTTATGCTGCTTATACAATCCTTTGTGTAATCTAAATTATTATAGGTAATAATTACGATGGAAGTTTTTCTTTTATTCACTTTTTCATCTCCTACATAATAATATATGAAATAGTAGTTTATAGTTTATTGTAAACAACATGTATACTTAAATGATTTATTATATTGTATTTACAGTACTAAGGCTATAATTCATCATTTTAAAATTTTAAACGAACATGATTATAATTATGCTATAATATATTAAGATAGAAAAGTGCAATGTAGTTTAGTTTGCTTTATGAAGGTGAAGTTTATGAGAAAAAAAGGGTTTACTTTAATAGAATTAATAGCAATTATATTAGTACTTGGTATAATATTCCTAATATCTACTCCAATAATTTCAAAATTAGTAGCTCAAGCAAAGGAAGAGTCTATAAAAATTAGTGTTTTAGAATATATTGATGCTGTTGAAAAAATGATTTCTACAAAGCTTCTTAATGGTGAAAATATTCCAAGTTGTTACACTGTTTCTAATTTGGAATCTCTTATAAGTATTAAAGGTACAAAACCATCAAAGGGAATAGTAATTATAAATAGTAACGGTGAAGTTGAGTCTGCATCACTATGTATTAGAAACTATAAAGTCGATTATAAGGACGAAAAAGTTACAATAGATAAAGGTGTTAGCTGTAGTGAAATGGCTGATACGGATTTAGATTGTGATTTAGCTATTAGTATGAAAGATGAATATAATGAAGAAAAAGAAGTAAATCTTCCAAAATTGAATTCAGGAATGATTCCCGTTATATGGAATGGTAGTTCATGGGTAACTACAGAAACTGATAACGATACTTGGTATGATTATACTGAAGAAGATAAGAAATGGGCAAATGCTATTAGTATCGATTCAAGTGCTAAAGAAAAGTATAATAAAGCTGATGTTGAAATAGATATGAATGATGTTTTAGCTATGTGGGTATGGATTCCAAGATATGCTTATAAAATATCTAGTGGATATCATAGTTCTACAGCGGGTATAATAGATATCAAGTTTTTAATGGGAAGAAGTAGCAAAACAACTGATGGCTTAATAGCGGAAAAAATCCCAACTTATGTGGATGATAAACAGACTAATTTTATTGTTCATCCTGCTTTTAAATTTAACAATATCGATTTGCCAGGTATATGGGTAGCGAAGTTTGAAGCTAGTTCTGATCAAAATAGTAATTGTTATTCTTCAGCAAACCCTGATGATTGTAATTTATCAAACCTTTCATTAAGGATTTTACCTAATGCTAATGCTTGGAGGTATATAAGTAATAGTAATGCGTTTACTACATCATTAAATTTAAAAAAAGATACTACATACACATGGCAATCAATTACAACTGAAGTTGATACTCATTTAATAAAGAATAGTGAATGGGGAGCAGTTTCTTATTTAGCTCAATCTTCAATTGGTAAAAATGATGAAGTTTGGATTAATAACAATTTTAATTTAATTACTGGAAACGCTGGTGATGCTGCATCAGCTAATCCTGGTACTTCTTATTCTTATGAAACAGCAAATGGTATGCAAGCTAGTACAACTGGAAATACTACAGGTGTATATGATATGAGTGGGGGATTATTTGAATTTACAGCAGCATATCTTAATTACAAGTCTGATACTTTCACATTGCCAACTCTTGAATCTAGCTCTATTTATAGCGCAAAAAGCAAATATAAGGATACATATACTTTTGATACATATGATCGACAGTCTTATAGTTTTGAATTAGCATCTAAGAAATATGGTGATGCTTTATATGAAGTAGGAACAACAGGTACTGGTACTTCTAATTGGTACAATGACTATATAGTTTATCCATATTCTTCTGGGCCTTTCTTTACAAAGGGTGGAAATTTTTCTATGAACAGTGTTGCTGGAATATATAATACTTTTTATAGTGATGGTACTCCAACTGATTCTTATGGTTTTAGGCCTGTCTTAGTGGTTGATAATATAAGACCAGATATAACTTTAATCGGTGATGAAACAGTTTATATAGCAAAAGGATCAACATATACAGATGCTGGAGCAACTGCTATAGATAAAAATGATGGTAATGTATCATCTAAAATAAAAGTAACAACAGATTTAAATCCGAACAAATATGGCACATACACAGTAGTTTATACTGTGACAAATTCATTAGGAAATACAGCTAAGGAAGTTAGAACTGTTGAAGTATCCGATAGTGGTTGGTATACTCCTGATTATTGTTTTGAATTTGATCCATCAACTGGCACAATAGTTAGATATAATACTAGTTCACAGTATTGTAATTCTTCTAATATGATTGTGTCTATACCAAGTAAAATTAATGGTGTAACTGTTACAACTCTTGGAATGTCATCATTTGCATCTATGTCTAATCTAGACAAAGTTTATATTCCTAATACAGTCACAACAATTGGCACTTATGCTTTTGCTAGTTCGAGTGTAAAAGAGGTTAATTTACCAGATAGTCTTACTACAATAGGAGATGGGGCTTTTCAGTTATCAGGCATCACATCTGTTGAAATCCCAAGTGGTATTAAGACTGTGCCTTATAATGCATTTTATAATTGCCCAAATTTAAGAGATGTAGTTGTTCCTTCAACAGTAGATGAAGTTGTCTCACATGCTTTTGAAATGAGTGGCATAGTTAATCTAACTGTAGGAGCAAGAATTATTAATTATTTCTCCTTTGGATGGCTTAATTCACTGGAGCAACTTACAATTCTTGATGGAGTAGAGACAATAAATGAGTTTAGTTTTTACTCACCAAGTGCATCAAATATAGAGTCAGCGATATTGCCAGACACTGTAACATTTGTTGGCTATCAATCTTTTGCTGGTAACTTTGGAGAGGTTTCAATACCAACATCAGTTCAAACAGTTGATCATCATGCATTTGAAAATGCACTAATAGATAAACTTATCGTTGGTGCTAAAAATATAGGAGAATTTGCTTTTGAAAGAAGTGAAATTAATAATCTTGAAATATTAGATGGCGTAGAAACAATTGGAAGATTTGCTTTCTTAGATAATAATATAACTTCAGTAATTCTACCAGATAGTGTTAGGACACTAGATTTTCAATCTTTTGGAAATAATCAAATAACAACAGTAAGACTGTCTAGTAGTTTAGAAACAATGGATGCATTCGTCTTTGATGGTAGTGTTGTACAAGATTTAACTATACCTGATGGGGCAAAAGTAATAGGTTATGCTGCTTTTCACGATTGTCAAATAGAAGAGTTAATTATACCAGATAGTGTCACTACAATTGGAGAAAGTGCTTTTTATCAAAATCAAATTATCAGTTTAAAACTATCAAAAAATTTAGTTAGTATAGGAAATAGAGCATTCTATGGTAATTCATTAACTAATTTAGTAATTCCTAGTGGTATTACATCTATTGATGGCGATAATGCTTTTGAATATAATTATATTGAAAATTTAACAATTCCATCAACATTAAAGACAATAGCTAATAACGCATTTGCTAATAATTTAATTAAAAATTTAAATTTACCAAATAGTGTTATATCAATTGGAGAGGGAGCTTTCTTTAAAAATCAAATAGATGCTTTAACAATACCAAATAGTGTTACTTCTATCGGAGCAGCAGCATTTAATAGCAATAAATTATCCGATGCATCGGCATTTATATTTGGACGTAACAGTGATGGCACGACTAATAATAATTTAGTTAGTTATGGTGGTATAAAAAAAGCAGATGTTGTAATACCAAGTAATATTACTGTAATAGGTGATAGATCATTCTATAATTCAAATTTGACTAGTGTGTCAATACCAAGTAGTGTTACTTCTATTGGTAGTCTTGCTTTTGCAGTTAATAATTTAACCAGTATTAATATTCCAAGTAGTGTTATTAGTATTAGTGATGATGCATTTAGTAATAATTATATTGCGCAAGGAAGTGCAGTTATTAATAACATGCCTTCATCAGTTTCAGTTGCTTCCTCAGCATTTTATAATAATGGTGATGAAAAAACAACAAATATAGCTCCTTCATATATTTATGAAGACAAAAACAACCCAGTTATAACAATTAATGGTAGTAGTTCTATTACTATTGAAGCAGGTAGCACTTATAATGATCAAGGTGCAACAGCTACTGATGTAGAAGATGGAAATATAACAGATAAAATTTCTACAACAAGTACAGTTCTTACGAATATTTTAGGTACTTACAATGTGACTTATACTGTTAGTGATTATATTGGTAATTCAGTAACAGCTGTACGAACTGTAAGGGTAGTAGATACAACACCACCAGTGATTACTTTAAAAGGAAGTAATCCAGCAAGTGCTGCTTTAGGATATTCTTACACTGATGCAGGAGTAACGGTTACTGATAATTATGATTCAAGTTTAACTGCTACTTCAACCGGAACAGTTGATACTTCAGTAATAGGTTCTTATACGATAACTTATAATGCAACTGATAGTAATGGTAATATTGCTACTGCAGTAACAAGAACAGTAAATGTTGCAGAGTTTACTTCTTATGCTTATACTATGACAAATAGATTACCAGTTTATGGCATTACTGGTGCAGTATATCCTCCAACGGGTTGGACAGGAATTCAAAATGCAAGTGGCGATGACTCATTTAAATCAGTACCACTACCATTCTCAGTTAAAATGTTTGGAACTTCATATAATTCTGTTTATGTTGGTTCAAATTCTTATATAACTTTTGGTGGTGGATCAAGTAGTTTTTCAGGATTATCTGCTAGTAATCCAGCTTATAATAAAATTATATTTGGTGGATCAGATAATTCTTACCAGAGAGTTTCATACTATTCTACTTCTAAATATGTACGTATTAGATATGAAGGAACTGCTTCATCAAGTGGTACTGTAGGTTCACCTAATATTGTTGTAGAACTTACAATTTTTAATCCGGAATATACAATAAATAATTCTACAGTTATAGAGATGTTAGTAGGAAATCATGGTAGAACATCTGGTGTAAGTAACATATCTAATGCTGCAGGAACAATATCTGTTCCTTACACATTAACACCATCTACAAGTTATGTATTTCTAGGTGATAGTACAGGTGGAAATTTTCAAGTATTTAAAAATGCTAAAGTAACAAATGTTGATTACTAATATTTAAAATAGTATAATATAGTGTATTCATGATTTAATTGAATTAATAAGAACAGGTGGTAATTTAATGGATAATTATAAATTTGCTATCATTTATGGTAATGATGACCGCAAAAGAAATATCGAAGCTGGGAAAATTGAAAAACATGGTGATATTCAAAATGGTGATTTATGTCATATTGATTGTCTTATTGAATATATAGATGATAAATATTCTGATGTTGAAATGTTTAAAGTTTTAAATAATAGACATGCTCCAGAAATAGCGGCTTTTCTAATTTCTAAATTAGGCTCTGTTGTATTTCTTAATGTGACAAAAGATGCTAAGAAATATGGCAAGTCAGGTTTTCTAATGATGCCTGACGTAATTTCAGAAAAACAAAAGGAAACTATGTATGCATTTTGCAATGAAATAAAAGACTATAATGTATCAATTTTTTATAATTTGAATATAGTAGATGGCTTTTTAGATGGTGCAAATTTAGTTCCAATGAATAGAGAAGAACCACAAAAGTTATTGGATTCTTTCTTTAATAAAATAAAGGAAGAACAAGAAGTAATAAAAAGTAAATAAGTTTAAAAATAAGTTCAGTTTATACTGAACTTATTTTATTTTCAATTAATTTTTTATTTTCTAACAATCTTTCATTATTTGGACTTATTTCTAAAGCTTGATTGATATATATAAGAGCTTTATCATAATCACCACGATAATAATTGCTTAATGATAAAAGGTCATAAATTGTATGATCATAACTGAAACCCTCATTTATATAAGTTTTTTGATTGCTTTTTATATGTAATGCTTTATTACAGTTTTCTTCTATTAATTCCCAATCTTCTTCAATATAAGCAAGTAATGCTCTTTCAACATATGGATCCCTTAGATATGGTGCTTCAAGTATAGCTAGATCAAGCCATTTCTTTGCTTCTTCATAATCCTTAAGCCCGATATAGCATCTCCCTATAAATCTCATTGATGCACATCTTTCATCTTTCCAAGTGGCTCTTTCTAAACTCAGATGTTTTTTTAATGTTGTTATGGCTTTTTCAAGTTCACCATGAAACATATACTCTCTACCAAGGTAATGAGTACTACGATCATCATCAGGATTTTCTTTAACTGATAATTCTAATAAATCTAAATACTGCATCCTTGATTTTGTTGGATCAGCATGATGATCTATTCTAACTCCATCACCAAACGAAATTTTCTCTTTTTTTTCACCAATGTACTCTAATACTTCATGTACAGGGCGACTCCATTTATATGAGTTACGCTCATGAATTTTATCTGTTATAAAAGTGGTGATTGGATTTCCATATTCATCGAAATTCCAATTATAGACATAGCTCATACGAGTAGTTTCTTCATCCCAACTTCTTTCTAGACTTTCGCGCCAACCTTCATTTAGTACCTCATCCATATCTAAAGAAATACATACTTCGACATCTTTGGGTAGTAAATCTAGAATTTTATTACGTGCTACATCAAATCTCCATGGGTTAACTTCAATCTCGTAAACAATTACTCCTAACTGTTTTAACTTTTCAATAGAATTGTCGGTCGACCCAGTGTCACCAACAATTAACAAGTCAGCGTCTTTTGCTGAATTAAACCAACGTTCAACAAACTGTTCTTCATTTTTACATATAGTGTAAACACAAATTTTTTTCATAAAACAACCTCCTTTATATTATATGTTTAAATTTATATATTCAATTATTTTTAAAATAAAAGGTCTACAAATTAATGTAGACCAAATATATTTAACTACTTAATTGAACTATAGTTATCTGTGCACCGACAATAGGGCTTTCATCAATTGTTAAACTAAAACTAGAATTATTATTTACTGTTATGACATCATTAGCATTTAAGTTTAATATAGCTGTTCCTGCCACATGTGTATTTGAAGTTAAAACTTCTATAGTAGTAGATGTATCTACTATACCATTTATAGCTAATGCAATAATAGAATTTGGTCCGACTGTAGCATTTACAATATATTCTATTAAATATATTCCGGCATTTTCAACGGTAATTTCATCGCTACCAACGGAATGAGTGATATTTAATAGAGTTCCATTATTACTAAATAAAATATTTTCTCCACTATCAATTGTATCAGTTTCCTCATCAGCTAGTGTATAAATAAAACCATATGAAGCAATACCACTTTCACCATCAGGTCCCGTAGGTCCGGTTGGTCCCGTAGGTCCAGTAGGTCCGGTTAAACCGATATCTCCAGTTGGCCCTGTAGGTCCGGTTGGTCCAGTAGGTCCAGCAATAGTACTAGCAGCACCCGTAGGTCCGGTTGGTCCCGTAGGTCCGGTAGCACCAGTCAATCCAGTTGGCCCAGTAGGTCCGGTTGGCCCCGTAGCACCAGTTAATCCAATAGGCCCCGTAGGTCCGGTTGGTCCAGTAGGTCCAGTAGGCCCAGCAATAGTACTAGCTGCACCAGTAGGTCCAGTTGGCCCAGTAGGTCCAGTAGGTCCAGTAGGTCCAGTAGGTCCAGCAATTGTGCTAGCCGCACCAGTAGGTCCAGTTGGCC
>JAEWBI010000016.1 GCA_023391185.1 Bacillota bacterium
TTTAGGATAACAAGATAATATTTCTATTTGTAGTTTAGTAAAATTAGATGTTATTGCTTCATTTAAAAATTCTGGTTTTAAAGTACTCGCTATTTCATCATTAGTGTTATAAAACTTTATAGAGTTTTCTAATACTATAATTTTTTCTGGTTTTAAATATAATATCCATTTTTCTTTAGGAATAGGTAAAAATAATTTCATAAGTTTATTATCATCTAAAGAATCAATATTTAATCCACTATGAATAGCTAGTTTTAATAAATTTTCTAGCTCATTACTACTTGATAATTCTGCATCAAGTACTACTGATGGATCATCTTTAACTACTATAGCTAGCATGTCATAACTAGTTCTTAATTTACCATGATGTGTTATACCATATGTATTTGGTATATAGCCATTATTGATAGCTATTTTACATAATTCATCATATTTATCTTTATCCTCTACCATACATATGTCAATAGCGTAGCTATTAGTTTCAAGAACCTTTTTCATAATAGAATAACTATATTTAAATTTATTATCCCTACCATAGCCCATAAGCTCAGGATTTGGAACAAAACCATTATCTAAAGCTAACTGACAAAGTTCTTCATATTCTGGTATTGGAGTAGCATTAATAAAAAATCCATCAAATAAGCTTGTCTCATTAATAAAGTTTGGAAATCTTTTAATCATTAATTTCGCTGATTCTAAACCTTTTCCAAATACTTTATCATTTTCATTTGGAATATAACCATTGTTAACCGCAAGAAGACATATCTCATCAATTTGATTTCTTGTTAATTCAGAATTTAACAAAACAAAGTCTGTTATTCTAGAAGGTTCTTTTTGAACAATCAGTTTCATTACATCATAGTTACCAAAGAAGAGATGAATTATTTGCCCTATCTTACAATTATTTTCTATTAAGAAATTATATAGGTCTAAACTATAATTACTTCTATTTGGGTGCGCTACATAATGATATTTAATAAATTTTTCTTTAACTATACATTCACAAGTTTCAATGTGTTTTGGTAATATATCTGTTAACTGATAACCATTACTTAATGCGGTACTACTTAATTCTTCAATATTTTCTATATTCTCTGAACACTTTTCTATATACTTAGGATACTTTGAAATAACAGCTTTCATAATATCATAACTATCAGCTAGTCTAGGGGTTATTTTAATATCCTCTTCTTCTGGAATATATCCATTTTTAATAGAAAGTTTAGCTAAATCAAAGAACTGTTCTTGAGTTATATTTGTTATATATACACCTTCTAAAGATCTTGTTTCAATATATTTAATCATCTCTGGTCTTTGCATTATAGCACTTTCCATAAGCTTATAACTATTTCTAATATATTTACTACCAATAACTTCTTCTTTTGTTGGTGAGTACCCCATCGCAAGAGAAAGACTATCTAAGTTTTCTCTTTCTTTAGTATCTACTACTTGGCAGAATTTAATATAATCTGGTTTATGTCTAATTACTTTAGACATTAATAAATGATTACCTGCCATAGAATAACTTTTAATAGCTTTTTCAGGAATAAAATCTTTCTTAATAGCCTCTATCCAAAACTGTGTATATAGTTCACTATTACCATTTAATTTTAATAATAAGCTTGGATTAATTTCTACTATCTTTCTTTGAGCAGTTGGATTACCTGTAAAACAAGTATTTAAAACTGTATCAGATATTTGATAGTTAGGTAAAAGTTTATCTAATACTACTTCATCCTTAAAAGCAGAGCATTTACTTAAGAAATTACTTGTAGGAGTGTAGCCCCACTCTAAAGCCTTAAGCATTAATTTAGGGTTAGAAAAAACATAGCTAAATTTGCTTTCTAAAGCCTCATCTGAGAACTTATAACCATTATCTAATAATTTACTTATAATATCTATATCATTAAAATAAGAGTAGTTATTTTCAATAAACTGAGGTGTAGGCGCGTAACCATTATTTAAAGCCATTAAAATAGTTTCTTGACTTGTTTTAGCATTACTACTAATTAATTTATCTAATACTTTAGTATCATTAGCAACCGCAATATTAATATAATTACTAACTTCAAAATAATTATTATCTATCATAGTTTGAAGAAGATTAGAACTAGATATAACTTCCTTTTCTAATCTCTTTTTTATTTTATCTACTAATAAAGAATCTGAAATATTAAATCTATCTCTATTATCAAAAGAATATGCATCTTCTTTTAATACATCTATATAATTACCTGTATCAAGTAACTTAATTATTTTTCTATATTGTTTACTATCTTTTCCAAATAAAACTTCGAGTGGATTTTTCATGTTTACCTCCAAAAGATTTCTCCTTATTATTTTAATTTTATCATACTTTTAGATAGTTTATAATATTTGGCGTTTAATTTGTAGAAAGAAGTATAAATATATCAAAAAAATGAGAGCTAATGCTCTCTTATTATTTAGTAAAATCACTTTCGAGAGTAACATCTCTAAGTATTTCTATAAAGAATTAGTTTTCAGTTTTAAATAAATAGTATCCTTTTATTAACTAAATTTATAGTAATATAAATGTTTCTATAATTTAATCATTACCGCAAAAATCATTTAAATAACCCATATTTTTATCACCTATGTATATGTCATTATTTCCAGATATTGTGTGACATTTAAGTAAATTAAACTCATCACCATTATAAAGTATTGTACCACCATCATCATATGAGTTAGTATTATTATCAGTAAATTTGCTTATTATGTCATCAATAGCATTTGTATTAGTCTTTAAATAATCTTTTAATTCAAATGAATTATAATGATCTGTAATTTTAATACTATCTAAACAATATGTATAAATATTTATATTTGCTTCAGTATAATATAATTTAGCTTCATTATTACACTTTTTGGCTTTTATAGTATCAATACTATCAATATCATTTGAACCTATAAACCAAGCATAAGAACCTAACCCAAATGGCAAGAATGCAGGTTTTTCATTATTACTAAACATTACAATTATATAACCTAATCCATAATACTTTGTAACAGTTAGTTGCTCATCAGTAACTGCATTAACTTCATGATATTTAAATATTGGTTTTTTGCCATTTACCGCTCGAATATAATCTGTTGCTCCAAATATAATACCTAGCAATAAAATTGAGAAAACTGATATTAAGATAATCTTTCTTGTTTTCTTCATAAAATTTCACTCCCATTATCCTAATAATAACATAATAAGACAAAAAAATAAATGAACTGTTGGCTTAGTTCATTTAAAAGATATTTATAAACGCAAATAAACAAAAAAGAGCTTTAGCTCTAATAAAAGGAGAAGTGAAATAGATTGTAATAGTATTTACTTTCTCTTAAATTCTTTTATCTTGTTTTTGGCATAACTTGTATGAGCTTTATCCATCCAATCTTCTCTCGGACCAGACGATAGTTTATCAGTTATTACTTTAACTCTATCTTTATTTTTCAAGACATAGTCAATTGTCACATATTCATCATTAACTTCAGCACCAACTAATGTGTTTCCCATGTCTGTTTTGATTTTATAAGCAAAATCTATTATAGTCGAACCTTTTGGCAATTCAATTATTTCACCCTTACAATTATAAACATATACCTTATCTGAAAATAACTCATTTTTTACTTGATTTACAAAATCTTGATTATCTCCAAACATTGTATTTATCTCTGTTAATGATTTGAAAAATTGATATTTTTCCTTTAAATCAGATTGCATTGTATTTCTAGCTTCACCTTTATTTATATTCCAGTAAGCAGTTAAACCAAATGACGCTATTTTGTCCATATCAAATGTTCTTATTTGAGTTT
>JAEWBI010000017.1 GCA_023391185.1 Bacillota bacterium
TGTATATACAGTTAATATACAGTGGTTTGTTGTTTTGTATGGCTTTTTATAGTATAATCATGATAGGTGAGAAAAAGTGAAATATAAGGTTAATAATGTAGAAATTAATTATATAAATTATGGTGAAAAAAATAGTGACACTATTGTTTTACTCCATGGATGGGGACAAAATATTGAAATGATGAAACCCATTGGTGATCCACTTTCTAAAAAGTTTAATATTGTTATTGTTGATCTTCCAGGTTATGGTAACTCTTCAGAACCAACATATCCTTGGATGTTAGATGATTATATGGAAGCAATAAAAAGTTTATTAGATAGTCTTAAAATTGAAAATCCTATTTTAGTTGGACATTCATTTGGTGGTAAAATAAGTTTATTATATGCTAGTAAATACAAAGTTAAAAAGCTTATTTTATTTGGTAGTCCTTTTAGAAAAGGAATTGAAAAGTTATCCTTAAAAACTAAGTTATTAAAAGCAGCTAAGAAAGTTCCAGTATTAAATAAACTAGAGAACTTTGCCAAAAAACATATTGGTTCAACCGATTATCGTAATGCTTCAGAAATGATGCGCAAGATATTAGTTAATACCGTTAATTTAGATATAACTGATGATGTAAAAAAAATAAAGTGTCCTACTTTAATTGTATGGGGTACATATGATGAAGCAGTTCCACTTGAAGATGCATATGAACTAGAAAAATTAATATCGGATTCAGGTGTAGTTATATATGATGGTTGTTCTCACTATGCTTATTTAGAAAGATTAGGACAAACTATTAATGTATTAAATAGTTTTTTGGAAAGTAGGTAGTTTATGGAATTTTTATTTATAATATCAATTATGTGTAGTTTTATGTACTACATAATTAAAAGTAATAAAGCTCTTCATATGCTCCAACAAAATTGGTATAACGAAGGAAATCGTTATATTTCATGGATGTTAAATAATCTATATAAAGTATTTATAGAAGTAGATATGTTTTTTATTGTCTTTGTTATAGGTTTATTTTTACCAAGTAAAACTTTGATGATGTTGTTTGTGGTTTTCTATACAGTATGTTCTTTAATTATTTTAGATAGAAAGAAAAAAGAACAAGTAAAAAAACCATTAGTCTTTACTAAAAGGGTAAAAAGATTAGTTATAACAGAGATATTACTATATATTATTCCTGTTATTGTAATGACTATAATAATAGATGAAACTAATTTATGGATAATGTATTTAATATTAGGTTTAATTACATATTTAAACTATTTAGTATTATTAATTGCTAATTATATAAATAAACCAGTTGAAAAACAAATTTATAATTATTACATGCATAAAGCCAAACGAAAACTTGCTAGTATGAATAATTTAGATGTTATAGGAATCACAGGTAGTTATGGTAAAACAAGTAGTAAAAATATATTAAATGATATTTTAAGTATTAAATTTTATACTTGTCCATCACCAAAAAATTTTAATACACCAAATGGTTTAATGATTACTATTAATAATCATTTAGATAAATTTGCTAATGTATTTATTGCTGAAATGGGTGCATTTAAACAAGGAGAAATAAAAGAACTATGTGACTTTGTTCATCCGAAATATGGCATACTTACTAAAATAGGAACTGCTCATATGGATAGTTTTGGTTCGCAGGAAAATATTTTAAATGGAAAATTTGAACTTATTGAAAGTTTACCAAAAGATGGCTGTGGTGTTCTTAATGGTGATGATGAATTACAAATAAATTATAAACTTAAAAATAAGTGTAACATCTTATGGATAGGTATAGATAATAAAGATGTTGATGTTAGAGCTGAAAATATACAAATGACATACAAGGGAATGTCATTTGATGTTATATTTAAAGGTGATAAAAATAAATATAAATTCGAAACTAAGTTACTAGGTAAACCTAATATTTATAATATTCTAGCTGGTATTGCTTTAGGTAAATACCTAGGTATAAGTACTGAGCAATTACAACTTGGTGTAAAAAAGGTTAAATCAATTGAACATAGATTAGAACTTAAAAAATATTTAGATATTAATATAATAGATGATGCTTATAATTCAAATCCAGTTGGTTCTAAAATGGCGGTTGATGTTTTAAATCTTATGCCAGGAAAGAAGATAATTGTAACGCCAGGAATGATAGAACTTGGTGAAAAAGAGTATGAATTGAACATGAAGTTTGGTCAGCATATTGCTGAAGTTTGCGATGAAGTTATATTAGTAGGTAAAGAGCAAACAAAACCAATATATGATGGTTTAATGAGTAAAAATTATAAAGAAGAAAAGATCCATATTATTAATGATGTTAAAGTGGCTTTTAAGTTAATGCAAGAATTAAAAGGAAAAGAAACTTATGTTCTTTTAGAAAATGACTTGCCAGATATATTTAATGAAAAGTAGGAGGAAATTAGATGTTTATAGGAATATTAATTATATTTATAGGAATAATAGCTTTAGTAAATGAAATGAATTTGGGGTTTCAAATTGAGTATGACTTAATTTGGCCACTTATGTTAATTATTTTTTCAGTATACATGATGATTAAAAATAAAAGATTCAGTTTTTGGTACAGTGTTTTTGGTTTTATAGGAATTTGGTATTCATTATATTATTTTGATATAGTGACAGCTAATTTAGAAAATTATTTTTGGCCAATTATATTAATAATCTTAGGATGTGCCATAATAAGTAATAAGGCATCATGGAATAAAAAAGTTTATGATCTTAGCAAGACTTGCGCAGTAGAAGGAAAAGATGGCAGATTAAATTTTAATGGTATCTTTGGCGGTGTAACTGAAAGAATTAGAAATAATGATTTTAAAGGATGTATTGTTAATGCTATCTTTGGTGGTGCAGAACTTGACTTAAGAGATGTTAAAATTAAAGATAATGTAGTAATTGATGCTAATAGCATTTTTGGTGGTATTGACTTAATAATGCCAGAAGATTACAATGTAGTTGTTAATTCATTTGCGGTATTTGGCGGTAATGACAACAAAATAAACAGACAATTTGACGAAAAGAAGAAAACAATATATATAAATTGCGTTTCAATTTTTGGTGGCGCAGATATAAAATAAGGAGTGGTAGAATGAAAACAAAATTAGGTGTAATATTCGGTGGCGTTAGTGTTGAACACGAAATAAGTATTATTTCCGCAGTTCAAGCAATGAATGCTATTAATGAAGAAAAATATGAAATAATTCCAATATACATAACTAAAGATAGAATTTGGTATACAGGAAAAATGCTTATGGATATAGATATTTATAAGGACTTTAATGATCTAAAAAGATTCGCAACTAAAGTTACTATGTATAAGAAGGATAATGGTTTCTATTTACAATCAATGGGATTCTTTAAAAGAACAGTTGCTGAACTTGATGTAGTATTTCCAATTGTTCATGGAGCAAATGTTGAAGATGGTACACTTGCCGGTTATTTAGATACAGTAGGTATTCCTTATGTTGGAAGTAGAGTACTTGGCTCTGCACTAGGTCAAGACAAAGTAGTTATGAAACAAGTATTTGAATCATGTAATTTACCAATTGTACCATATACTTGGTTTTATGATAATGAATATTTAAGTGAAACAGAAGAAATAACTAAAAAGATAAAGAATTTAGGTTTACCAGTAATTGTTAAGCCTGCTACACTTGGTAGTAGTGTTGGTATTACTGTAGTAAAAGATATTAAAAATCTAGATGATGCTATAATGGATGCTATTACTTATGATAATAAAATAGTAGTAGAAAAAATGGTAGAGAATTTAGTAGAGGTAAACTGTAGTGTTCTAGGAGATTATGAATACCAACAAACTTCAGTTCTTGAAGAAGTAATGAGTGCTGATGAATTTTTAACTTATAAAGATAAATATCTTGGTAATGGTAAAAAAACAGGTGCTAGTAAAGGTATGGCATCTACTTCTAGAATCGTTCCTGCAAGACTTACAAAAGAAATGACAGACGAAGTACAAAAGATATCTAAAGAAGCTTTTAAAGTACTTAACCTAGGTGGAATTTGTAGAATAGATTTTTTAATTGATAAAAAAGAGAATAAAGTTTATATTAATGAACCTAATACTATTCCAGGGTCTCTTGCTTTCTATTTATGGGAGCCTTCAGGAAAAAAATATTCAGAACTTCTTGATGAAGCAATAACTATAGCTATTAAGGATTATAAAAATAGAAGTAAAAAAACATATTCATTTGATACTAATGTACTTGCTAATTTTGGTGGAGTAAAAGGTTCAAAAGGAATGAAAGGTATTAAAGGAGGAAAACTTAAATAATAAGTTTTCTTTTTTTGTGACAAATTATTTAAGTATTTTCTGATTTTGAAATATATTATAACTATGGTATAATCCAGTTATCAAAAGGAGTGAAATTATATGATAAATTTGAATATTAATGATGTTGCTAAAATAGAATTATTTGAATTAGGAAAAAAAATAGTAAAAGGGTATTTTCCATCTTTAAAAATATATAATGAAAATTGTGTTGATATGAAAATTGCTGAGGTAATGGAAGTATTTGGATCTTATATTTCATATTCAAACAATGAGAAACACACACCATTTAATTTTTATTTTGACATACCTAGTATTGAAGCAAAATTTAATATAAATCATAAAGCTCAAGTTAATTTAACTGAAAAAGGATTACTTATTTTAAATAAATATAATCAAGAAATAGCTGAATTATGTAAAGAGAGAAATCTTAAACCATTTAGTGTTGAAGTAGATGATAATGGTTATATAGAAATGCAAATGGGTGAAATAATGAAAATATTTGGTTCATCTATTATTTCATCTTCAAGCAATAAAGAACTTCAACCATTTGATTTTAACTTTAAAATTGATGAGAAAGATCTTGAACCAATGACTAGAAAAAAAAGATAATTAATTTAAAATAGAGATACTAGACCTTTAGATACTAATTTACTCGCTAATTTAGGCAAAATAAAAAGTTCAAAAGGATAAAAAGTTTTAAAAGAGGAAAACTTAAATAATAGGTTTTCTTTTTTGTTGCAATTCTCTCTATTTACTTCTATTACTATGTATGATATATTAGCGTTAAATGCAGTAATAGGAGGAAGCAGTATGTTTTGCAGACAAGAAAAGAAAGGATTTACACTAATAGAACTTTTAGCGGTTATTTTAATACTTGGCATAATAGCTTTAATAGCGATACCAACTGTTAATAAGATAATAAGTGAAGCTAAAATTAGCTCAATTGAAACTACTATTGATGGTTATATAAAAGCTATAGAGAATAAGATATCAATTAGTCAACTATTAGGTGAAACTACTTTTCAAAATAGAATTTATACAGTTAACGAATTGGATTTAGATATTAAAGGAAAAATCCCATCAAGTGGCTGGGTTATGATTAAAAATGATGAAATTATAAATTACTCATTCTTAATTAATAAGTATATTGCTAGTTATGGAAATAAAGTGAAAATAGGTAGTGAACTACTAGAAATACCATATAAGTCGTTTGTGATAGGTGAAGAAGTAACTTTTGATGCAGGTGACGGAGTAATAAGGACATGGAATGTAATAAAAGAAAGTAGTGCAGCAGAAACTGAACTAGTTGTATTACTTAATTCAAACTATGTTGAATACTGTGATTGGTCAACTAGTTCAGTTAATCCAAATACAACTAATGCAGACAAAGCAAAATCATTATTGCCATCCACTTCAGTTTGGTCTAATGTAAGTAACATTAGGTTGATTTCAGCTCAGGAAGTTGCCAACATAGCAGGATTAAGTAGTTGGACACCAAGTGGTAGTATTGTTAATATTAACTTAGCGAGTTATGGTTGGTTAGTAGCAAATACATATGGTCGTGGTGATAATAATAATATTGGATATTGGACAGATACTGCTTTTGTTGGAAATACAAACAATTCATGGTATATATCAAACACACCTAGTATTAGTCTTTCAAATGCCTATTATTCTGTAGCAAATGCAAAGTATATTGGTATTAGACCAGTAGTAACTGTTCCAAAAACAATAGTTATTACAAATTAATATTAGATTTTAAAAGAATATCTTAATTTAAAATATTCGATTATTATATTAGTAAAGAAATAGAAATTTACCTACATTTATTTTGTAAGTAAATTCTATCTTTTTTTGATTTAAGCTGTTTTATTTATCCCTATTTACTTCTATAAATATATGTGTTATATTAGCGTTGAAATACAATAGGAGGAAGTAGTATGTTTTACACAATAGAAAAGAAAGGATTTACACTAATAGAACTTTTAGCGGTTATTTTAATACTTGGTATAATAGCGTTAATAGCAATACCAATAGTAAGTAATATTATTATGGAGAGTAAAAGAGGGGCGTTTGAAACTACTGTAAGTAATGTAGTAAGTGCAATTGAAGACACTTGTCACCTTCAAATATTAAAAGGTGAAGCGGTAACAGCGACATATATATTTACAGATGGAGTAGTGTCACCAAGTTTAAATATAAAAGGAAAATTACCTACTAGCGGAACAGTAATAGTAGATGATAATTGTAATGTAACATTAAGTATAACAAACGGAACTTTCACAGCAAAAAAATTATCGTCAAATGATATAGTAACGATAACTAATGGTACTGAAATAGAAATATTATATGCAGTATATCCAAATGGGACTGCTGTATATTTTAATCCTGTAACTGGTACTAAATGTACAGAAGGGGAATCAGTAAGCACTCCAGGAACAAAAACAGGATGCATGAAATGGTACACATTTAATGATGCTGGAAACACCACTTCGTCAATTGATTTAATATTAGATCATAATACTACTTCAGTAGTATCATGGAACTCTACAGGAAGTAATGTAAGTGGACCAACAAACATAATGACACAACTTCAAACAGATACAAGTTCATGGGTAGGAGTACCTGTAAGAAGTGATACTTATAGTGTTAGTAATGGCACAGCTGCCTATACAATAAACTATAATACATACAAAGCGAGACTAATTACAGCTGATGAGATTGCTTCAATAACTGGAAATACTAATTTTTTATCAATACCAGCAAGTCAAATTTGGTTTTATTTTGATAGTAATAGTCAAACTAAAACAGCAACAACAATTGGTTCAAGCAAATATGCATGGTTATTTGATTATACAATTGATTGTACAAGTAATGGATGCAACATAGCTGCCAATGGCACAAATGGTTATTGGACATCAACAGCTATTACCGGTTCGTCTTTAAATGCTTGGTTTGTGCATAGATACGGTCGTTTAAACAACTACGAAGTTAATAATAACACCGTTGGTGGTATACGTCCAGTTATAACTATCTTAAAATCTAATATCTAAAATAGCAACAAGACATTGAGTAAAGAACTGATAAAATAAAGGAACGAATAAAGAAAACTTAAGTGCCAGTGTGAGCAAGTGTGGCTTCAGTTAACCTTGAAATAGGAAAAATGCTATGCTTTTTTCGTTAAAGGTAGTCATTTCATACGAGTTTTTGTGAGAGATGAGTTTCGTTTTTTTCAAAATTGATTCAAAGATTTAGTTAGAATTCATGTATTACCTATTTAATAATGTTAAGATTTATCGTACACAAAACACTAAAACAAATTATAAGAAACTAACTAACAAAAATGAAATTTTTTTTCTGAATTTATTGCAAAAACTATCATAGTTTAGTATCATTTTATATGAATAGAAAATAATATATTATTTTAAAAAGAAGTATGGAGTAAAAAATGAAAAAAAGAGGATTTACACTAATAGAACTTCTAGCAGTAATATTAATACTTGGCATAATTGTTTTGATAGCAATTCCAATAGTTAGTAATATTATTAAGGAGAGCAAAAGAGGAGCTTTTGAAACCACTGTTAATAATGTGGTAAGTGCAATAGAAAATGCTTGTCAAATTCAAATGTTAAAAGGTGAAACGTTAACAGCGACATATATATTTACAGATGGGGTAGTGTCACCAAGTTTAAATGTTAAAGGAAAGTTACCAACTACTGGCACTTCAACAGTAGATTCAAGTTGTAATGTAACATTAAGTGTTACTAATGGAAAATTTACTGCAACAAAAATGTCTTTAGAAGATAGTGTAATAGTAGTAGATGGTGGTGAAATAGAAGAAACACCTATAACTTATACAGTATATGCTAATGGAACAGCAGTATACTTTAATCCAGTAAGTGGAGACAAATGTACAGCTGGAGAAGCTGTAAGTACAACAGGCACAAAAACAGGGTGTATGAAATGGTATGCATTTAATGATGGAGGTGCGTCTACTGATACAATCAATTTAATACTAGACCATAATACTACAGCTGTAGTACCATGGAATTCTACTGGAAGTAATGTAAATGGACCAACAAATGTTATGTCAAAACTTGCATCTGACACTAGTTCATGGGCTGGAGTACCAACTAGAACAGATAGTTATAGTGTAAGTAATGGAACAGCAACCTATACGATAGACTATAGTACATATAAGGCTAGACTTATAATGGCATCTGAAATAGCTGCAATTACAGGGAAAAGTAGTTTTGTAGAGGCAACAACGCCATATATAAGTTGGTTTTATTTAGACAGTAATAATCAAACACAAGTAGCTACAACAACAGGAGCAAGTAATTATGCCTGGTTATTTGATTATACAATTGGTTGTACTAGTTACGGATGCAATATAGCAGATAGTAGTAACTCTGGGTACTGGTCATCTACAGCTATCTTTGGCAATGCTAACTACGCTTGGGGTGTACGTAGGGGCGGCAAGTTGGACTACTACCACGTAGTCAATACAGACATTAACGGTGTGCGCCCAGTTATAACTATTCAAAAAAACAGTCTTTAAAAGTGATAAAACGCAATATAATTATAAATTAAAAAGTATTTGAAAAAAAGGACACATATAACAAAAAAATAATATGTCTCCTTTTTATTTTAAAACAAATATACTAATACCCTAGATTTTCAAACTATTTTTAGGTATAATTAAGTAGGTGATAGAACATGTTTGAAAATTTAGGTGACAGATTACAAAATGCGATAGATAAGATAAAGGGATATGGAAAGATTACTGAAGAAAATATCAGTGATGTAGTACGTGAAATTAGACTTGCTCTATTAGAAGCAGATGTTAATTATGTTGTAGTAAAAGAATTTGTAAGTAAAGTTAAAGAAAAAGCGCTTGGCGAAGAAGTAGCCAAAAGCTTAAAACCTGGTGAAGTATTTGTTAAAATCTTAAAGGATGAATTAGTAGAACTTTTAGGTGGAGAAAAAGCTGATTTATATACCAGTGGGAATCCAAGTATTTTAATGATGGCAGGTCTTCAAGGGTCTGGTAAAACAACAACAGCTGGAAAACTTTCTTTATTACTTCGTAAGAAGTATAATAAGAAACCTCTTTTAGTAGCTTGTGATGTTTATAGACCAGCCGCTATTGATCAGTTAAAACAATTAGGAAAACAACTTGGTATTGAAGTATATGATGAGGGTCAAGGAAATCCTGTTGAAATAGCTATTAATGGTTTAAAATATGCCAAAGAAAATGGTTTTAACTATGTGTTAATTGATACTGCTGGACGACTTCATATAGATGAAAAATTAATGGAAGAACTTCAAAATATTAATGAAGCAGTTAAACCTAATGAAATATTACTTGTTATTGACTCTATGACAGGTCAAGATGCAATTAATGTAATAACAGGCTTTAATGATAAATTACCTCTTACCGGGGCAGTACTTACTAAATTAGATGGTGATACAAGAGGTGGAGCTGCTCTTTCAATTAGACACTTAACTAATATACCGATAAAATATATTGGTGTCAGTGAAAAAATGGATGGTCTTGAAGAGTTTTATCCTGATAGAATGGCTACTCGTATTCTTGGTATGGGCGATCTTATGAGTATGATTGAAAAAGCCGAATCAGTAATAGACCAAGATGAAGCCATGG
>JAEWBI010000041.1 GCA_023391185.1 Bacillota bacterium
TCTTCTATATATAAATCATCTGTTTCACATGCAAAATCATATAGTATTTTATTAAGTACTTCTATATCTTCCATTATTTTATAAACATACAATCCCCAAACGAAAAGAAACGGTATTTTTCTTCTACTGCTACTTTATATGCGTTTAGTATATGTTCCCTCCCTGCAAGTGCACTTACTAACATCACAAGTGTTGACTTTGGTAAATGGAAATTTGTTATTAAACAGTCTACTCCTTTAAATTCATAACCTGGAAATATAAAAATATCAGTCCAACCACTACACTCTTTAAAAGTACCATATAGGTTCATTATTGTTTCTAGAGTTCTTGTTGATGTTGTTCCAACACTAATGATTCTATTACCCTCTTTTTTAGCATTATTTAATACTTCTGCCGTTTCTTTACTCATAGTGTAATATTCTGAATGCATCTTATGTTCGTTAATATTTTCAGCACTTACTGGTCTAAAAGTACCTAGCCCAACATGAAGAGTTACATATTCAACTTTTATCCCTTTTGCTTTTATCTCTTCTAAAAGTTCTAAAGTAAAATGTAAACCAGCAGTTGGAGCAGCTGCACTACCAATGTTTTTAGCATATACAGTTTGATATCTGTCTTTATCTTCTAGTTTTTCATGAATATATGGTGGAAGTGGCATTTCACCTAGACTATCTAATATTTCATAAAATATTCCACTAAAAATAAATTTAAATGTTCTTATGCCTTCTTCACCAATACCAATACACTCAGCTTTAAGTTTACCTTCACCAAAATCTACAATAGTTCCAATCTTAATTCTTTTAGCAGGTTTAGATAAACATTCCCAAATATTATCTTCTTTTTCTTTTAACATTAATATCTCTATTACTGCACTTGTTTCTTCTTTAACACCTAGTAATCTTGCTGGAATAACCTTAGTATCATTAAGTACTAAAACATCACCTTCATTTAGATAACTAGTTATATTATTAAAATGTTTATGTTCTATATCACCAGTTTTTTTATCAACCACAAGCATTCTTGAAGTATCTCTTTTTTTAAGTGGTGTTTGTGCGATTAAATCTTCTGGTAAATAATAATCAAAATCTTCTGTTTTCATAAATATATACACCTCTTTAACACGATATATTATACCATATAAATATTAGTTTAAACTTATTATTTAATAAAAAAACAACCCTTACGGATTGTTACATTGTTTTATTTGGAGTTTTTACTTCATAGCTATTAACGATATTTAAGCAATCTTTAATAACTTCTTTATATTCTTCTTGTGTCATGTTTTCGTATGCATAATCATCACAATAGTCAAACATATCATAAATGATATTTCTTCTATCTTTCATATCATCTGATTTTGCCTTAACACTTTCAAGTACGGCAGGATTAGATACAACTGCACCATGTGCTTCATAATCAACTAGTGGCAAACATGTCATTGCGGTTGTTAAAAGAAAAGCACTTTCATTATCAAGAAGTTCAACATGAGTTGGAACTTTACTTATTACAGCACCAAAAGTTAATATGGCATCAAGGCTATTGCCTTTATTTATATCCATATCATCAATATATAATGCCATTTCCATAAACTTTCTTTGAACTGCTTCATCACGTCCAACTAATTCAGCAATATAGTCGAATTTTTCTAAATTAAAATCAAAATCACGTTCAATTTGATCTATTTTTTCTTCAAGTTCTCCACCTGTATATTTTTGCTGTACTAACGCTAAATCTTCTAAACGTTGTTTTTTTAGACGTTCATATAAAACATCTCTCACATTAAAATCTTTGTCTTCTAAGTTAAATATCTTTTCCATAAAACCTCCTAAAACATAGACTCTTGTCTATTCATCTTTAAATGTTTGTAAGCTTTTTCTGTAACCATTCTACCACGATTTGTTCTCTTTAGGAAACCATTTTGTAATAAATATGGTTCATATACATCTTCAATTGTAGTCTGCTCTTCGCCAATTGAAGACGCAATAGCATCAATACCAACTGGTCCGCCATTAAACTTCTCAATAATTGCTTTCAATAAATTATAGTCAGTTTCATCTAAACCAAAGGAATCAACCTTTAATTTATCAAGGGCAGTTTTCGCTATTTCTAAATCTATTATACCACTTCCCATGACAAGTGCATAGTCTCTAACGCGCTTAAATAGACGGTTGGCTATTCTTGGTGTACCTCTGCTTCTTCTAGCAAGTTCTAATGCTGCTTCATCATCAATTGGGCAGTTAAGAACTCTACTTGTCCTTTTTACAATTGTCGTAAGTTCTTCAATTGTATAATAGTTTAGTTTTGATATTATTCCAAACCTATCTCGAAGCGGTCCTGTAAGATCACCTGCCCTAGTAGTAGCACCTACTAAAGTAAATGGTGGTAAATCTATTTTTATATTCCTACTAGATGACTCACTACCAATGATTATATTTAAGGTAAAATCTTCCATAGCTGAATAAAGTATTTCTTCTATAAATCTAGGTATACGATGAATTTCATCTATAAATAGAACATCTCCTGGTTCAAGGGCAGAAAGTACTGCCGCTAAATCTCCGCTTTTTTCAATAGCAGGACCACTAGCGAGTTTAATATTACTTTCTAATTCATTAGCTATTATATGCGCTAGTGTTGTTTTACCAAGACCTGGAGGGCCATATAATAAAACATGATCAAGAGGTTCATCACGCATTTTAGCGGCCTTAATAAAAATTCCTAGGTTATCTTTAACCTCACACTGACCAATATATTCATCAAGATGTTCTGGTCTTATATTGCCTTCAAATTTATCATCTTCTTGTTTTTCTTCGCTAACAATTCTTTTTTCCACTTAATCACCTCGTTAATTTTAAAACTTTTCTTTTTCTTTCAGGTATTTTTTCACCTATTACATACTCTAATTCTTCTATACTAGGCTTCGTTGGAAATAAATCACTTATACTACCATAAACATCTATTTTAATTATTGCTCTATCTTCGTAAGATTTAATAAGAACCCATTTAGCATTTTCAAATTTAGCTATATTATAATACTTAGCATTTAAACCATTTTCATGTAAACCACTCATATTATGTGACTCTCTTTGATATGTTCCACCATCTGAACAATACAAAAATTTACGATCTTTAAACGATGTTTCAAACTGGTAATAAATATTTGGATTGCACTCATGAACCTCAAATAATCCGTTTTTTGATAAGAAATATGCTACATCTAAATTAATAGTAAGTTTATGTATATAATTTCTTATCATTCTATTTTCCATAATCTTCACCTACTTTAGTAAAAGTTTTAACGCCTCTTTAATTTGCTCTTCTATTGTTTTACTCTTATCTATATTAGGTAGAACTCTTTTGATATCAGGACTTTTATACCCTAAACCTTTTAATACTTCTACAAGTTCATCTAACTCTACTGTATTATTAGTACCTGTTTGGGAATTAACTAATTTACCTTTTAAATCAAGAATTATTTGTCTTGCGACTTTATCTCCTATTTTAGGAAACTTTTTCAAATATAAAATGTTTTCTCTTTCAATCGCATCTATTATTCCTGTACTAGAACCAGTTGCAAGCATAGGAAGTGCCATTTTACACCCTAGTCCTTTTACACTAATTAATCTTAAAAATAATTCTTTGTCTTCTACAGATTTAAATCCGTATAAACTAAGTTCATCTTCTTTTACTAACTGGTAAATATATATTTTATATTCACTATCTATTTCAAATTGATATGGATTAGCTGTATATATTAAATATCCAATTGATCCAACTTCAAGTGTTATGTGGTTGCTTTCTATTTCTGTGACTTTGCCTTTTAAATATGTATACACTTTATTTCTTTCTAAAGAAAATCTTTAAAATATAAAATTCAAATATAACGAAAGCAACAACATATAACCACTCCAATATATTATATAAAAGCCCACTTGAATAATTACCAATTATAGCTGGAATATTAGCTGGTATATATTTGTTCATAAAAGCTAATATTTCTCCAGTAGCAAGTTGTTCTTTTACAAAAGTTACTATTCTAAGTAAGATATCCGCAATAGCTATAAAATATATAACATTACTAAATCTCTTAAAGAAAAATATAACTAATCCCATTAATACTAATAAAATCACTAAATCCATACTAAACCATCCTTATTCTACTTATAATCTATTTCTACATTGTAATTAGTAACCTGACTATCTATTAAAGTATAATAAGTACTTAGATTAATCTTTACTTTTACAATCTCTTTATCTTTTTCAGTTGTAATAACTTCGATATTTTTATTATTAAATATTGAATCATTCTCAATCGGAAGTATTGTTCCTGTATAATTACTTGCAAAGTATTTTAATGGTACTAAGTAAGCACTCTCAATACTCTCATCAGAAAATGTTGTAGTATATGACTTTTCACCATTATCTATTAAATCCAAAATGAATTTTGGTGTTAAATACCAAAACTTAAATCCAAATACTGGTGATTCTAAAGTTGGATCAACAGTATTAACTAATTTCCCATCTTCAACAAAATATGAAAACTCTTCTATCTTTATTATTTGTTTAGTTGCTGATGTGAAAGAGTATGTCTTATCACCTATTATGTAATTACCAGAGAAAACTTTTAAATTAACATACTTTTCCATAGCATTAACTGGTTTATTATTTTCATTATTTTGGTTATTTATTCTATATGTTGCTCCAGCTGTCAGTACAGCAAAAACAGCAAATATCATATATAATCCTAATTTAATTAAAGCTTTTCCTCTTTCATCTGCCCAAACTTTCTTAAAGGTTTCAATAAATTGATCAAATTTTCCCTTCATTTATCTCACTACTCCAATATCTTTCCAACTAAATTTTGATATCCTCGTACAAATTCTCCTCCTGTAACTCTTGTTTTGCCTTCCATTTGTACTTCTGTTAATACCACTTCTCCATTAGAAGTTTTAACACCAAAACCATCTTCATATATTGCTGTTATTTTGCCATTTAAAGATCCCGAAAAGACATTATCTGTTTCACGACATTTCCATACCTTTAATACTTTTCCATCAAGCATAGCATAACTTCCTGGCCAAGAATATAAACCTCTTACTTTGTTATAAACTTCTCTTTTGGTTTTAGTAAAATCTAAACGTTCATCTTCTCTTTTTATATTAAAACCATAAGTTACTTTTGATTCGTCTTGCTTAATTCTTGTATTAGTTTTATTTATTATACTAGGTAAAGTTTCTACTAATAAATCCCTACCTAAAACAGCAAGTTTTTGATGAAGTGATTCGGCAGTATCTTCACGATCTATTTCAATCTCTTTTTGACTTATAATATCGCCTGCATCCATCTTACTTACCATATACATTATAGTTACACCAGTTTTACTATGTCCCTCAATAATTGCTCTATGAATTGGTGCTCCACCTCTTAATTTAGGAAGTAAAGAAGCATGAACATTTATACAACCTAATCTAGGAAAAAATAATAGTTCATCTGGTATCATTTGACCATAAGCACATGTAATTATTAAATCTGGCGCAAAAGCTATAACATCTTCATATTGTTCTTTTAATTTTTCTGGTTGAATAACTAAAATAGTGTGATCCATAGCTACTTGTTTTACTGCAGTTGGTTTTACTTCACCACTTCTACCTATTGGTCTATCTGGCTGTGAAACAACAGCGCGCACTTTATAATTAGCAAGTAAACCTTCTAATACTGTGGCACTAAATTCTGGTGTGCCCATATAAACAATCTTTAAATCTTTCTCGACATTCAAATCTTTTAAATTAATTTCTTCTGAATTCATATTATCACCTAACATAATTTTATCATAAAAATCTTTAAATAACTACATTCTAAGAGGATTTATATCAATTTGAACAGTTATCTTATTAACATTTTTATAGTGATTAACTAAATAATCTAATTCTCTATAAATATCTTTTAAAGTCTTATATTTAATAATAATTTGCATATTATATATATTATTTAATTTAGGAATACTTGCCATGCTAGGTCCTAATATTACAGTATTATTTAACTTATCTTTTAAAAATCTAATCATTTTATTAGATTCGGCTCCGGCTAAAGTAATATCAGGAGAACTTATTTTAATAAAGGCTAAATTACAAAATGGTGGATATTTCAATATCTTTCTAATTCGTACTTCTTCATTATAGAATCCTAAATAATCATGCTTACTTGCCATTACTATACTATAGTGATCTATATTAAAACCTTGAATTATAACATTACCTTTCTTCTCAGCCCTTCCAGCACGACCAGCTACTTGATTTAATAACTGAAAAGTTCTTTCTGCATTTCTGAAATCCGGTATATTTAATGAAGCATCACCATTTACTACTCCTACTAATGTTACATTAGCAAAATCAAGACCTTTAGAAATCATTTGTGTACCAATTAAAACATCATACTTACCAATGCTAAAATCATTTATTATTCTTTCATGACTCCCTTTTAAAGATGTAGTATCAACATCCATTCTTACAGTTCTTATTTCAGGGAATATTTTTAATATCTCTTGTTCAAGTTTTTCTGTACCCATTCCAAATTGATTGATGTTCTTACTTTTACACTCTGGGCAAACATCTAATAAATCATACTGCATATCGCAATAATGGCATTTCATTTTATTAATTCCCTTATGATATGTTAAAGGAATATCGCAGTTTGGACATTTATATGTATAACCACAATCATGACAAGAAATAACTGTTGAAAAACCTCTTCTATTTAATAAAAGAATTATTTGTTCTTTTTTATTTAATCTATCCTTAATATAATTATATAATACTTCACTAATTACTTTATTTCCTTTTCTTATTTCTTCTCTCATATTAACTAGTTCTACTTTAGGAAGATTCTTATTAACTCTTTCTTTCATAGTAAGAAGTGTATATATGCCTGATAATGCTCTAGAATAACTTTCAATAGAAGGTGTAGCACTTCCTAATAAAACAGGACAATTATATTTTTTAGCACGCCATAAAGCTATATCTATAGCGTTATACCTAGGATTATTTTCTTGTTTATATGTAGCCACATGTTCTTCATCAATTATTATTATTCCTAAATTAGTAAACGGAGCAAATATAGCACTTCTTGCTCCTATAGCGATAGATACTTCCTTTCGCTCAATTTTACGCCATTCATCATATTTTTCGCCATTACTAAGTCTACTATGTAATATAGCAATTTTACTTCCAAATCTTTTCTTGAAAGTGTTAACTAATTGCGGAGTTAAACTAATTTCAGGAACCAAAACAATTGCTTCTTTACCACTATTTAATACTTCGTCAATAATATGCATATATACTTCTGTTTTACCAGAACCAGTTACACCATGAAGTAAAAAAGTTTCATATTTATTTAAGCTATTTTTCACTTTATTAAAAGCATTATCTTGTTCTTCATTTAAAGTAATACTACAGTTTTCAATACAACTATCTTCGTTAATACGATAGATTTCTTCTTCTATTTCCTTTAATATACCCTTTTCTATTAATGTTTTAACAGCACTTACTGAAACCTTTGTAGCCTCACTTTTTAATACTTTGTTATTATTTATAAATAGTTTTAATACATTTCTTGCGGCTATAGTTTTACCTTCAAAATTATTATCTATAAGTTCTAAAAAAGTCACATATTTCTTATTAACAACTAGACCATTTTTAGCTTTTAGTGCGCTTGGAAGCATTGTTTGATAAGCACATATTAAATTAGTAAAAGTATTCTTGCTAATAAAACTACCTAGTTCTAACATTTCACTATTAATAACAGGTTCATCATCAATAACCTCTTTAATTTCTTTTATTTCGTAATCAATTTCTTCATTATTACTTATTTCTAAGACAAATCCTTCAAGCATCTGTCTTCCAAAAGGCACAAGAACTCTAATACCTACTTTAACCTTATCTACTAAAGTATTTGGAATACTATATGTAAAAGTCTTATCTATTTTTTGTGCTTTAATTTCTACTAATACTTTTGCAAACATATTACGCCTACTTTCTAATTAACTTTTATATTACCACAAACATTTGTTCTTGTAAATAATTATAGATATATTAATAGTTTAAAATAATAGTTTTATAAAAAAAAATAGTTTTAAAAACTATTTTCGGATATTTTAAGTTTTACTAATTAATTTCTGTTTCTAAAGACTAAATTTTAGAAGAGTAATAACTGGGCGAATTCCAAAGCTGTCTAAAGTGTCTACGTGGTTATTGCCCAATCCCCCACCCCTGCTCACTCGCCAAGCGTTGCTAGTATCACCAAATGCTGCTGTAGATGTCCAGTATCCATAGGTACTTGCATCAGCAACATTACATCCAAAACTAGTACAACCGTTTGTATAATTAAATAGAAATCCATAATTACTTGCTCCAGTAGTAGTAGCTGTTTGTGTTTGATTATTGCTATCAAAATAAAACCAGTATGTAGCTGATGATGTTGCTTCTACAAAACTACTATTTTCTGTAATTAAAGCTATTTCAGCAGCTGTTATTAATTTGGCCTTATATGTACTATAATTTATAGTATAATTAGCAGTTCCATTACTCACACTGTAACTATCCGTTCTTGTTGGTACTCCTGCCCATGAACTTGTATCAATTTGTAACTGAGTAAGCACATTTGTTGGACCACTTACATTACTTCCAGTCGAATTCCATGAAACTAATGCAGTCGTATTATGATCTAATATTAAGTTAATTGTATCGCTTGTTGCTCCACCATCATTAAACGTGTACCATTTCATACATCCTGTTTTTGTTCCTGTTGTGCTTACTGCTTCTCCAGCTGTACATTTAGCACCAGTTACTGGATTAAAATATACAGCAGTTCCATTTGCATAGACATTATAAATTGTTTGTACTTCCTCACCATTAACTACTAATACTGTTCCATCAGATGTTAATTTATTTGCAGTAAAAGTTCCGTTAGTGGCACTTAGCGTTACATTACATTTTTCATCGACAATCGCAGTTCCGCTAGTAGGTAGTTTTCCTTTTATATTTAGACTTGGTGATACTACTCCATTTGTAAATGTATATGTTGTTGTAATGGTTTCTCCTTTTAATACTTGTAACTGGCAAGCATCTTCTATTGAGCTTATTATATTATTTACCGATGATTCAAAAGCACCTTTTCTACTTTCTTTAATTATCTTATTTACCGTTGGTATTGCTATTAAAGCAATTATTCCTAGTATTAGAATTACTGCTAATAATTCTATTAATGTAAAGCCTCTTCTTCTCATACTTCTCCTCCTACTTAATTTTTTTTAGTTTTTATCTAAACTAATAATACTAAACTTCAACATTTTTTGCAATACTATTACGAGTAAAAACTATTTGACTTAGACATTTAAACTTACAGTATAATAAAATGTAAAAATAATATGTTACTTTTTAACCTTTTATAATTGAATTTAATAATTTATGTTATACTTATATAAACAATAGATGTAGAGGTGTTTTATGACAATTTTTTGTACAATATATTATGTTTTTAGTTATATACAAATAGTACCACAAATTATAAAATTATTAAAAACTAAATCAAGTAACGACTATAGTCTTTGTATGTTATTACTGCAGCTAATAGCATTAATTAGTTGGACAATATATATTTATACTTCAAAGCAAAATATTATTGTTTATATTGGAACTGGTATAGATTTAGTTTTACTATTATATATAGATATATTAATAATTAAATATTATAAATTTAGTAACAATAAATATACTAAAATAATTTAAAATAGCAGAAAGGATTAAATATATTTATCCCTTCTGCTATTTCTTTTTTTATATAATTACTTTTAAACAATATATGATTGTTTATTGAGCCCCTATCAATGTCAATCTTGATGAACTACTACTATCAGCAATACCCGGTGTATTATCAAAATGGAATGCACCACACCAATTAGAAATTGATGGACCACCACCACGACCAAGCCATGAATAAGAAGAATAAAGAAAAGCATTGAAATCATCATACCAACCTATTGTTTCTCCAATTGCATCTCCTAGATGTCTTCTTGCATATGAGGCTTGTCCTGTATACTCGGTACTATAATTATATTTATCAATATATTTTGACATAGCAGCGCTATCAATAGTGGCTTGTGTGAAACCTGAACTAGCTAATTTAATAGTTGTATTACCACTATTATACATAGCGCCCATTATAAGTTCCCATGATCCACCAGACATATCATATATACCATAAACATTTCCTGTTGTGCTTGCCTGCTGTCCATTACTAGTTGTATATGCAAATGGACACCCAGATACACCAGCAACATATACACTTGCTCCAGCACAACCTGTAATAAAGTTACTACTTGGATTCATCCAAATCTCGGCATTCTTACCATATACTGACTGCGTTAAATATGCAACAGCACCCCACTCCATATTTTTCATAATATGTGCGTCATTTGCACTAGTTAATCCGTAAGTAGTTGTATTACTAAATTTTTGCATAATATCAAATTGCGATTTCATATTTTGATTTCTTAATGATGTCAAACCCGGTTTAACTGTAGCCGCTGCAGCAGTACCTGTCATTTCAAATTTACCAACCCAGAAACCATTTAATTCTTGTGAACCAAATGTAAAAGCAGGATGAGTTAACCATGTACCATTTGTACTTCCGTTTGATTTTGCAGTTTCTTTATTTTCAAAAGCTACTTCAATTGTTTGAACTGGCACTTCAGCAGACTCAACATTAAAAAGTTTATACTTATATCTAGGTACCCATACTAGATAAGCTAGAACATCTGCTTCATTAACTGTTGTTCCTGGATTAGCATTTTGATATGTACTTCTTGATGCATCAGTTACTAATACAACATTAGCCCATTTTTTAGTAGTATAATCATACCATTTTTCATTTGTATCTGCTTTAATCCATTTGCTACCATCCCAAGAAATAGGAATCATACCTGGACTTAGTTCTGGAGCTGCTCCATTAAGAAGAGTATCTTCATAAGTTTCAGGAATAGTTATTACACCCTCAACAACTTCTATTTTATCTGTAACTTGCTCTTTACTTGCTGTAAAATCTCCATCTGTTAAATCATTAAAAGAAACCTTACAGTCTTCATTTACTGTTATAGTTCCACTTTTTGGTAATTTTCCTTTAATATTTATAGTTGGAGAAACTACTCCATTTGTTAGTGTATAAGTGTTTGTTATATGATCAGATTCAAGTTGCTCCATTAAACAGTTATTTTCTATAGAATCGACTAAATTTGTCACTGTTGTTTCAAAAGCACTCTTTTTAGCGCTTCTCGTGATCTTACTTACCGTTGGTATAGCTATTAGAGCTATTATACCTAATATTAGAATTACTGCTAGAAGTTCAATTAATGTGAACCCTTTTGATTTCATATATTCTATCCACCTTTTCCATCTAAGTACATGCTACTATAAGTGAATATTGTTTTCAAGTATATAGAGTATTTATATACAGTTAATTTACATCTATATACAAAAAAATACACACTTTTTAAATAAAAGTGTGCAACTTCATCTAAAGTTCATTTAATTAGTTTCTTTGTTTTTTGACACTCTAAAGCATACTCTTCTATTGTAAGAACATGAAACTTAAAATAGAAATTATCATGTGTTGTCATTTCATAATTATTTTCGCCGTTATGAAATTTAATCCAGTTTATTTGAGGACTTTTTTTAATATCTGTTACCTCAATTATCTCTTCTGGTGTTTTTAATAAATAATTTCTTATTTTTAAAAAGTTTTCAATTTCATGGGAATACATACTACCACTTCCTTTAAATATATTAACATAAAATTAAACAGATGAAAACTTGTTTTTAATTATATATAAGGGTATAATTATACTAGGTGATAATATGGAAAAGGAAAAAGAGATCGATATCGATACTAGCGATGAAGAAGTAGTAGAAGTAAAAGATACTAGAAAAGTAGTTGCTAAGAAGAAATATAAAGTAAAAAAGAACATGCTTAAGCTATTTATTATTTTAATTATTTTAATGCTTATTGCACTAGCAGGTTACTTCTACTATAAACATGTTACTAGTGATAAATACTTACTTACTAAAAAAGGATATAGTGAAGATCAAGTTAATTCTATACTAAAAGATAATGATATGAAAGATGAATTACTTAAAAGAGACTATAATGAATATATTTTTGATGTTATGACTTCTAAATACTATTTAGAAAAGAACTTAGATAAATATTTAGAATACAAAGAAGACAATACTGATAAAGATATTAATGATGTTATCTCCATTATAAATGTAGGTGCTGATAAAGAGTGGTATGATGATGCGGTAGAAACAGATACTACTAAAGGAATATTAATGCTTGTTAATAAATTTAATTACTTAACAGAAGATTATGAAGTTGATGATCTAGTTGATATGAGTATTCAGTTTGCTTTTAATGGTAAACAAATTAAAGAAGAAGTATATTTTGCTTTTAAAACAATGGCTATAGATGCTGCAAAAGAGAATTTAAAACTAGTAGCTAACTCTACCTACAGAACTTACTCTTATCAAAAAAATATCTATACTTCTTATAAAAATAGTAAAGGAACAGAATATGCTGATAGCTATGCAGCTAGAGCTGGACATTCTGAACACCAAACTGGATTATCAATAGATATAAGTACTTTAAATAGTACAACAGATAACTTTGTAGAGACAAAAGAGTTTACATGGCTTATGGATAATGCTTATAAATATGGATTTATATTAAGATATCCTGAAGATAAAGAATATTTAACAGGTTACAATTATGAATCATGGCATTATAGATATGTAGGTAAAGATGCTGCAAAGCAAATTCATGATGAAGATATTACATTTGATGAGTATTATGCTTATTATATAGATGGAGAATAGAATGAAAAAAAAGAGAGCACGAATGAGAAAAGCACCAATTCTATTTATTGGTATTATTTTAGTTGGAACTATCATATATTTTATTATGAAAAATGGAAAATTAAATGAACTGGGTAATACCCAAAAATTAGAAGATTTAGGTTATACAGCTATAGAAGTTAGTATAATCGAAGGTAATGATGATTATCTTGAATATGCCCTTAATAATCCTTATGATGAGAATTTTACTAAATTTATTAATAATAAAGATTTTATTTTTGAAAATTTAGATGCTTATTATACTTATATGGATGATAATCCTGATGCTAGTATTGATGACATTATTTATTTAGTAAATAATGATATTGACTATGAATATAGTGATATGCTTAAAACTCTAATTAAGCAAAAATACTTTATAAAAGCAAGATTAGATAGATATATAAGTTATATTAAAGACTATCCTAAACTTACTCTTACTGAAGTAGTTACTAATGTAAACTGTAACTTAGATTATGACTATTATACTAATATTACAAAAAGTGATACAAGTCTTGGAATACTAATGATCGCTAATAAATATTACAATCTAGATGAAGATTTTAGTTATAATCTCGTAACTATTGATAATAATTACACAAGAGTTTCTGGTGCACAACTAAATAGTGAAGCTTATGAAGCTTTCAAAAAATTAAGCGATGCAGCAAAAGAAAAAGGACTTAGCATCTTAAGTCAGTCTGCTTATCGCAGTTATAATACACAAGCTACAATATATAGTTCTTATGTACTACAAGATGGACTAGATTGGACAGATAGATGGTCAGCTAGAGCTGGACATTCTGAACATCAAACTGGTTTAGCATTAGATGTTCTTACTAATACTAATAAATCTTTAGGTGATTTTGAAGGAACTAAAGAATTTGACTGGATGAAAGAAAATAGTTATAAATATGGATTCATATTGAGATATCCTGAAAATAGTACACTTCAAACAGGTTATGGTTATGAACCATGGCATTATAGATATGTAGGTATTGAAGCAGCAAAGGTAATTTATGATGAAAAAATTACTTTTGATGAGTATTATGCTTACTATGTACTTAAAAAATAAATAAAAAGAAGAAAAATTACCTTTTTCTTCTTTTTTTCTTCTTTTTAATAACTGAAATATATGTAATAAAGATAATACTGACAATAAATATTAATACTCCTAATATATTATTTTTTAAGAATACTCCTAGTGAGAAATCGACCTTTTCCTGCAATAAAACATCAAAAGTTTTTAGAACTTCACCATTATATATAACATCTATACTACCTAGTTTATCTCCAACATTCATACCAGTTTTTATAATATCTACACCTGTGTATTTTAAAGAGACGTCATTTTTATTAAAAGTATTATCTAAATAATATTTTACATCCTCTTCCGCTTTAATATTTACTTCTTTAACTTTTCCATACTTAGTTGGAAGTGTTAAAATAATATCATCTTTATCAACAAGATTATGATATTTATAATTTTCAAAATAATAGTCATATGTTTCTATAGCATCCTCAATATTATAAGCTTTTGAATCATCAGTTGGCGCATAAACAGTAACAAGTAAGTATTCAATGTTATTTTCACTATCCAGTGCAACAGATGCAAGGCACTTACCGGCATCAAGAGTATAACCTGTTTTTGCTCCTTTAAAATAGTTTATATCTAAACTATATCTTTTAGCGTTAGAAACTAAACTGCTATAAATAGTCATTGATTTGTTACTTAAAGTATATGTTTTTGTTGTAAATACTTCTTCAAACTTTTTGTTTTTAAGAGCTTTAATAAGTAACTCTGCTACCTCATTAGCTGTTGAATACTGATTTTTTTGATCTAAACCTATACAATTTTTATAATATGTATTATCTAAACCTAGTTCTTTAGCTTTATCATTCATTAACTCAACAAATGCTTCTTCTGAGCCAGCTATACTTATGGCTAGTGCCCTAGCGCAGTCTGCACCACTCGGAAGAAGTGTTCCGTATAATAAATCATTATATGTAACTTTTTGATTAACCTTAAGTCCTATTACATAAGCATTATATTCATCTAAGTATCTAAGCATATCTTTAGTAATAGTTACTTCCTCGTCAAAATCTTTAATATTTTCAATAGCAACTAAAGCAGTCATTATTTTTGTTAAACTTGCTATACTAACCTTTTCATCTTTATTTTTTTCATAAAGTACTTTCTCTTCATTTAAATTATATAATACAGCATATTTACTGCTTATTTCTAAAGCATTGCCATGCATTATCATTATAAACATAACAAATACAGCAAATATTATCTTTTTCATAAAATCACCTACTTTTAAAGTATAACACAAAAAAATGAATATTTAAAAGTTTAAATACTCATTTTTCAAAGCTTTGTCAATCAAATCTTGATATTTTAAATTTAAATTTGGTATTTTTTCAGTAGGAATTAGCATAGGTTCATAATAATTTTCTTTACAGTTTCTATCTATTTCTTCACCATTAAGTCTTATATCACCGCTTAATTTTTCACAATGATAAAAATGCTGAATACTCTTTTCATCTTCCACTACTCCAACATAACCAAGAACAATTACTTTTAAATTAAACTCTTCATATACTTCTCTTATGGCAGTATCATATAAAGATTCATTTGGTTCTTGTCCTCCACCTGGAAGTGAATAGTATTCTAAATAAGAACCATCATCTTTTTTTCGTCTTCTAAACATTAAAACAATATTATCATCATCAAATATAATAGCTCTTGCTGCTACTCTTTTTTCCATTTAATCACCTACTATAATTATAACATATCAAAAGAAAAACAGATAAATAATTATCTGTTTGGAAAATTATTACATCTATTACATTCGTTGTTTATAACTTGGCTTACTTTTATACTATTAAATTCAAAAGTATATGCGTGATTATAAATAAGATTTATTATATAAATGTGAACTTGAATGATATATATAAACTTTATATTTAAATATCTTGTTTATATTTTAAGTGTAAATCTAAATTTATAAAATTTTTAATTTACGCCACCACTGTCACAACCTCCTAATTTTTGTACTGCGTTTATATTTTTTTATATATTAGGATCAATATTATTTAAATCTTCTACTACTGTGATACTGCTTGATATCATTCCCATCCAACAAGTATACTCAAATGTACCTGTTTCTGTGGGAGTAAATTCAACAATGTTATCCCCAACTTCAAGTTTTTTTGCTATTTCATATTCGTCTATCCTTATTCTACTATTACAGCCTGATAAGCTAGATTTATCTACTTTTATATTGAATTTAACTGGAATTCCCTTTTGAACTATTATTGGTGTATAAGAACCCGGCAACACACTAATTTCAACAGTTTGTACATCACCATCAATTGTGGCTACTATAGGCTTTGAAGAATCACTATTAGAAACTACAGAATTACCGTTGCTTGATGCCCTAGTATTAGAAATTACAGAATTGTTACCGCTTGTTCCACCTCTGTTACCTACTATAATATATATAATTATTAAAACAGCAAGAATAGCTAATGTTATTCTAAAGAAAATTTGATTTTCACTATTTTCTTGATTTTTTATTTTTTTATTTTCCATGTTACACCCCTTTTAATCATTAATTATATATACATAATGTGAAGATTATATGGAGATAAATTTTTAATATTTTTTGATCACTTTTTTAATTTTCAAAAATAATCATTACCCATTTTAACAATAAAGTAACCCTGTTATAATATGTATAACTTTTTTGATAAATATGAATTTTTGTTAAAACTAATCATTATTATTAGCTTCTTTAAATAATGTTGGATCATCGACTACAACAATATTATTTTTTAGCATTCCCATCCAACAAGTGTATGTAAATATTCCTGTTTCATTTGGAGTAAATTGTATTACATTCTTACCAACTTTTAAATCTTTTGATATATTAAAACTATTTATCTTTATTCCATTATTGCATCCTGTTAAATTATCTCTGGATGCATTTATAATTATTTTAACAGGTACACCTTTTTGAACGACCATATCTTTATAACCGCTATATGATAAATCAAATTCTACAATTTGGTAATCCCCATCTATTTCACTTTTTAAATAATCATCATAATTTGGCTTAAAAGCATTAGAAATATCTACTCCCATACTTAATAATCCACGATTAAGCATCACTAAAGATAATACCAATATTAAAACAGTTGATATCTTGCTTAAAGTTTTTCTATGATTATTATTTAGAAAATTAGATATCATTCCAACGAATAACATAAGTGGTATTGTTCCTAAGCAAAATAGAAACATTGATAAAGCCCCATATATAAATGATCCAGTTGATAATGCATATACTTGCATAGCTTGAAGCGGACCACAAGGCATTAAGCCATTAAGTAGTCCCACCATAAATGGTCCTTTGGTTTTTAATTTGCCAAATACTTTAGGGTTTTTAAATTTTAAAGAAAAGTTTATTATTCCCATCATATTTAATGCCATTAAAAACATAAAAATTGAAGCAATAATTATTATAGTTCCTTGTATATAAACATTTATCTTAAAAACACTACCTAGTAAACCTACAATACCACCAAGTATGGTATATGAAGTTAATCTACCCAAATTATATAAAATTGGTTTCTTAAAGTTTTTTGTAGCAGAGGTACTAGCAATTAGATTTATTGCCCCGCACATTGAAATACAATGGATACTTGTAAGTAGTCCTGTTACAAATAACATTGCATAAGTTGTATTACTATTAATTACAGGTATCATATTGAATATATTGAAACCAAATAAACTATTTAAAATAAATGCTAATAAAATAAGAATGGTTCCTATTTTAATTAGTTCGCCAATAGACATATTTCTTTTTAATATTTTTTTATTGTCTGAAATCATTTTTAAATCAGTATAATAGTCTATTTTAGTAATGTAATCAATTATTTTTTGTTTGTCTAATTTTCCTTTGTACTCTACTTCAGCAATATGCCCATCAAAATATATACTTTTAATCGTCTCTATTTTTTCTAAAGCTTTTGATATTTTTGTTTTACAATGATCACAAGTCATACCTTCAATTTTTATGTATATCTTTTTCATATGTTATACCTCCCTATTAGCGCTATCACTTTATCAATCAATTTGTACATAAATTATAAATTTATTTATTTGATTAAATTAGCATTTTTTAAAAAATTAACGAATTCTTCTTTTTTTTGATATCCTATACTAACATTATCTTGTTTACCTTTATACATTATAAGTACTGTAGGAGTTCCTTTAAATTCATTCAAAGTTGAATAAAGATATCTTTCAGCATCCTTTGGAGACCATTCATCTATATTTGTGTAATACATATCTAAACCATATTCAGCTGCAACTTCTTTTACTATCGGTTCGAATTTATTACAAAAACTACAAGATGGTCTGGCAATATATATTATAGAAAATTTATTACTAGCTTGTATCTTTTCAAATAATTCTGCATCAGTATCAATAAGTTCACCAACACTATTATTGTTATTATAAATATCAGCTATTTTATATGATGTTTTATCTATATTTTTATTAGTTAAATTATCATTTTTTAATACAAGTAATATAGAAATTGTTATAATTACAATTATTGATAATATTAATAAGTATCCAAATTTATTTAACATACTAATTCCTCATTTCTAAATTATTATAATATCTTTATATGAAGATTATATGGAGAAAGAGAAATGTAAAGATCATAAACATACATTAACTCAATATGTTAAAAATAACAAATAAAGATTAAAAAAATTCTCGAATTAATGAGAACTTTTATTTTGCGTAATTTTATTTGGGATCGAAACAATAAATTTACTACCTTTATTAATTTCGCTTTCTACTCTTATATTTCCATCATGTGCTTCAACAATACTTTTAGCAACATATAATCCAATTCCAGAACCGCCTGTGTCCCTACTTCTTGATTTATCTGTTCTATACAAATATTCAAAAATATATTTTAAATTCTCTGCCTCAATTCCACATCCATTATCTATTACTTCAATTTTAACATTGAAATTTTCTTGTGTAGCATTAATAGTAAGATTTCCATTATTATCTGTATATTTAATGGCATTTGAAATCAAATTTACCATAACTTGACTAATCTTGTCTTTATCAGCAAATAGTTTAATATTTTTTTTGTTAAAGTGTAGTTTGATTTTTTTTGTATATAACTCTACTTCAAAAATTTTAATTGAATTTTCAATTATGTTAGATACATTAAATTCACTTTTTACAAGATTTATATTTTTATCTGTATTTGAAACTATTTTTTCAATATCAAAAACCATTCTTGCTAATCTTTCAACTTCATTTTTAATTCCTTCTAATCTCTTTGGTGTGGCTTCAAATACACCATCAATAATCGCCTCAATACTACCTTGGATACTTGCTAATGGAGTTAGGAACTCATGAGTGAAATCACCAGCCATTTGCTTCTTTATAGTCAATTGATATTTTAAATTATTTGTAAGAGAATTAATACTATTTGCGAGTTCTAAAATTTCCGTAGTACTTGTCTTAACATCAATCTTACCAGAATAATCACCATTAGATATTTCTTTTGTCTTTTTTATTACTTTCTTAATTGGTTTTTCTATTCCATTTGCTATTAATATTCCAACAATTATAGAAACTACTAAAGAGATAATCGCGATTAACAAAAACATACTATTAAATGTTTTGATAAAAGCTTGATCACTTTCACTATAAAAGAATGGACCAAAAAATCCAATTTTAATGTAGCCTAGATTTTGACCATTTTTAATAATATCTAATTTTTCCTCAACATATTTGCCTTTAAAATTAGGATAGATATCTTTCATCATTTGCTTCATGTTATTAATAGTGTGGTTACAGCTGTCTTTTTGCATACAGGCCATGCAAAATATCATTTTATCATCATTATTATATACACTAAGTATTAAATACTGATTTAAAAGATTATCAGCAAAGTCTTCAAAGAAACTTGTATCTGGTGGGAATCCATCCCTAGTGTAAGCATTAGTAATTACTTCAACTATTTCTTTGTTTTTTAATTGTTGCTGGTTAACTATATAATTTTGAAACTGCTTTTGAAAAAAGTGATAACTAATTAAAAATAGAGAGAAAACTAAAAGAACAGATATAGCTATATAAGATAATGTCAGTTTTAATTTTAATTTCATTTTCATAAGTTCCACTTCCTTTTTTGTTTTTATTAATAAATCGAATTAAATTTATAGCCGAAGCCTCTAATTGTAATTATATATTTATTTTGGTCATCTTCGATCTTACTACGAAGATTTTTTATATGTGAATCTATTGTTCTTTCATAAACTTCGAAATTATCTGTAAAAACTAAATTGATTAGTTCTTCTCTATTATAAGTTTTTTTGGGATTTCTGGCTAGAACTTCAAGTATTTTAAATTCATAAGGGGTCAAATTGATTTTTTTGCCTTTCTTTTCAACAGATACAGCCGCAAAGTCAATTTTTAGATCATTTATTGTTAGTATCTCAGGAGTAAATTTATTAATTCTTTTAAAAATAGAATGCACCCTTGCTAATAATTCCTTTGGACTAAATGGTTTAGTCATATAATCGTCAGTTCCTAGATCAAAGCCATTTAATTTGCTATCTTCACTTATTTTAGCAGTCAACATTATTATTGGTATATTTGATTCATTACGGATAATTTTACATACTTTTTCACCACTTACATTTGAAAGCATTAGATCAAGAACAATTAAATCTGGTTTTTCTTCTTCATACTTTATTAAAGCTTCTTTTCCATCATAAGCCGCTACTACATCAAAACCATCTTTTTCTAGATAAGCTTTAACTACTTCAACAATTGTTTTTTCATCATCTACCACTAGTATTTTTTTCTTTTGCATCATTCACACCTCCTTATATGAATAGACATTTATAAAGACAAAAAGGAAACCCGAACTAAATTCGGTTTCCTATTTTTAAGCAACATCGTATCCTTGATTTTCAATTTCCATTTTGATTTTATCAAGTGATACTATCATGTTATCATATTCTACTGTTACTGTTTTTGCTTTTAAACTCACATTAACCGAGTTAATCCCATTTAAACCTTTTACTGCATTGGTAATAGCATTTATGCAATGCTCACATGACATACCTTCAACATTTATAACTTGTTTTTCCATATTTATTTCCTTTCAACATTCATTGTTATTATTTTCTTTTTTTTGTTTTTTCTATTATAGGATTAATAAATAATAATATTATTGCAAAAACTGGTAAAATGCAATGCCAATGGGCAAGTAATAAATTCATTTATTTCACCTCGTATAATCTATTAATTATTTTAAATCAAATGGTTTCAAAAATTTATATACTTCTACTTTTTTACCATTTTGCATTGTTGGAACTTTTGCGTAAACCCAACCTTCAACTTTAGATGGATCAACTCCTGCTTTTATTAATGGTTCTGGATTAACTACAAAGACGATATCTTTATCATTAGTTGTCATATCTTTGGCCCATTCAAATATATTTCCGTCTCCTAAATCTATTCCATAATGATCTAATGCTGCATGATATTTAATACTTGCTCTTTTTAAATTAGCAATTTTTTTGTAAGATTCATATGGTGTAGCCTTATCTTCATAAGTAATTTTCTCATTACCTAATTTAGTACCAACCATAATCATATCATCAATAATCATACCTTCTGGTAATTTATCAATATCTAATCCTGCTGATACAAATGGTTCAGATTCAAATGTTAACATTACATCATGAAATGAACTTTTGCTAAAATCCTTACTCCAAAAGAATTCAACTGTATCATCTGGTGCTGACAAAGACCAACCACCATTTTCATCATCTACTCTAATTTGATCTTCTAATTCTTCTGTTACAATTTTAAATGAATCAAGAGATTCTTTTCCAACAACATCCAATCCCTTCAAGGCATTTGTAACAACAAATATAATTCCCCCAACAACTAGTAATCCTAGTATTGCTAATATAATAATTTTACTTTTACTTTTCATTTATTTTTTTCCTTTCTTCATTTCGCTTGGCTTGAACTTTTTTAATCTTAGTGCATTTGTTAAAACTGAAACCGAGCTTAAGCTCATGGCAACTGCTGCCAATATAGGATTCAGTAATGGTCCACCAAATAAATATAGTAAACCTGCAGCAACTGGAATACCTACTACATTATAACTAAATGCCCAAAATAAATTTTGTTTAATATTTCTAATTGTTTTCTTACTTAATTCTAAAGATGTAGGGACATCCATTAAATCACTTTTCATAAGAACAATGTCAGCTGATTCTATTGCCACATCTGTACCAGAACCAATTGCTATTCCTATATCAGCTTGGGCTAAGGCTGGTGCATCATTTATTCCATCTCCAACCATAGCAACTTTTTTGTTCTCACTTTGTAATTTTTTTATCTCTGCTGATTTATCTTGTGGTAAGACCTCTGATAAAACAGTATCAATTCCTACTTGTTTAGATATTGCATTAGCTGTCTTTTTATTATCTCCAGTTATCATAACAACTTGTATGCCCATCTTATGTAGTTTTTCAATAGCTTCTTTACTGCTACTTTTAACAACATCGGCCACTGCTATTATGCCTGCAAAATTACTATCTAAAGCAATAAACATTGGAGTTTTTCCTTCATCTGCTAGTCTATCTGAGTCTTTTTCTAAATCTTTTAATGAAATAGAAAATTCATCCATTAATTTACGATTTCCAACTAAAATCTTAACACCATCGATTTCAGCTTCAATTCCATGACCAACTATTGCTTTAAAAAAATCTGGTTTAAATAATTTAATTTCCTTACTAAGAGCATCATTTACTATTGCCTGACCAAGTGGATGTTCAGAACCTTTTTCTGCTGAAGCAGTTAATTGCAAAAGTCGTTCTTCTGATATACCATCTACAATTAATATATCTGTTACTTGTGGTTTTCCTTCTGTTATTGTCCCAGTCTTGTCAAATACGATTGTATTAATTTTATGAGCAGTTTCTAAAGCTTCTCCACCTTTAATAAGAATCCCATTTTCTGCTCCCTTACCTGTGCCAACCATTATAGCAGTAGGCGTTGCAAGCCCTAAAGCACAAGGACAAGCAATTACTAGAATTGAAATAAAAATCTTTATAGCAAATTCTAAATCTTGAGTTCCTATAAACCAAGCTATTCCTACAATTATAGCTATTGCACATACAATTGGTACAAAGTAGCCAGATACAATATCTGCCATTTTTGAAATAGGTGCTTTTGAACCTTGAGCATCTTCGACTAATTTTATAATTCTAGCTAATGCCGTATCACTACCAACTTTGGTTGCTTTAAATTTAATAAAACCATTTGAATTTATTGAAGCAGCATATACATTGTCTCCTACATTTTTATCAACTGGCATGCTCTCTCCTGTTAGCATAGATTCATCAATTGAAGTTTGACCTTCAATTATAATTCCATCGACAGGAATTTTTGCACCTGGTTTAACGATTACAATATTATCGATTTCTACATCATCAATTAATATTTCTTTTTCTTTACCATTCTCTTCAATGATGGCTGTTTTTGGAGCAAGACCCATTAATTTTTTTATAGCTTCACTTGTTTTTCCTTTTGAAACTGCTTCTAATGATTTTCCAAGTAAAATTAAAGTAATAATTACCCCTGCTGTTTCATAATATAATGAGTCAACTAAACCGAAATTACCTTGATAAATTAAATAAGTATTGTAAGCACTGTATAACACAGCCGCTGTTGTACCTATAGCAATCAAGGAATCCATATTTGGACTTCTCTGAGCTAATGATTTGAAACCAATGGTATAAAATTTATAACCTACACCAATTACTGGTATAACTAACATTAATTCTATTAATGCATAAATTAAAGGAAATTGCATTGGATCTAAATCACCCGGAAATGGCAACCTAATAAAACTTATCATTGGTACCATGGCAATATATAGTAATGGTAAAGAGAATATTGCAGAAACTATAAATTTTATCCAAAGGGTTTTAATTTCTTTTTCCTTTCTCAGTTTATCCTCATCAACAGCATTTCCTTTACTTACCTCTAAAACTTTATAACCTATCGATTCAATTGCTTCTTTTATAACAGTAGGCTTAATTTGACTAGAATCATAAGTTAATGTAGCTTTTTCCGTAGCTAAATTTACTGTGGCTTTCTCTACTCCTGGTAGTTTATTTATGACATTTTCAATTCTTTTAACACAAGCTGCACATGTCATACCTCCTATATTTATAGTTAGTTCAGTATTTTTATGAACTTCTAGTACTTTGTAACCTGTCTTAATAACAGTTTCTTTTATTTTAGATGTATCTATTTTTTTATCATCAAATTCTATCAATAATTTTTCAGTTGCAAAATTGACATTAGCATTTATAACACCATCTAGTTGGCTAACACTTTTTTGAATACGATTTGCACAAGCTGCACATGTCATACCACCTATATTAAATATTTCTTTCTTCATTCTTTCACCTCTCTATTTAAACCAAATAAATTCACATTTAGCTATTTGTTGGTTCACTGTTTTAATTGTAGCATAAAGTTTTAAAATAACAAGTACGCACATTTTTGAAATATACTACCAAAAAAGATACTATAAAGATGATTTGTACGGAAAACTGTCATAGTATTGAAAACTATCCTGTTAATGCTACATTAAATTTAATAAAGGAAAATATAAATCACTAATATTATGGCAGTTAGAAAAAAGATTATTAAAATCATTTAAATTAGCAAAAATTAATAAATAATAATATCTACCATGTTATTTAACAAAAATTGGAATACAATTGTTCATATTTTGACAATAGCATTTGTCATTCAAACACATATATCAATTTAACATCGGTTAAATGTTATATAACTTTTATATAATATGTATTTTTTTAAATAAATACTTATATCTCTTTATCTCAACTGATAAAAGCATACTTGAAGTATATGAAGATTGAATGGAGAAAAAAAAGTTATATCCTAAAAATGGTTATAACTTTTTATAGAATTAAATTATTTTATAGTTTACTATTTTTTTAACAATTGGGCATTAATAGAAACAATTATTGTACTTAAGGACATTAAAACCGCTCCCAGAGCAGGACTTAATACAATACCAAAATTGTATAATATACCAGCTGCTAATGGTATGGCTATAATATTATAGCCCGTACCAAACCAAATATTTTGGATCATCTTCTTATATGTTTTACGTGATAATTCGATAATAGAAAGGACATCACTAGGATTGCTTTTTACTAAAATAACATCAGCTGTTTCAATTGCTACATCTGTTCCAGCTCCAACAGCTATTCCTAAATCCGCTAGCGCCAAGGAAGGAGCATCGTTAACACCATCACCTGTCATAGCAACTTTAAAACCTTTTGCTTTTACTTCTTTTATTTTTTCTGCTTTTTGATGTGGTAAGACTTCAGCATATACATCATCAATTCCTAACTGATCACCAACCCAACGAGCAACTTGATAATTATCACCAGTTAATAAAATTGACTTTATATTCGTTTTTTTTATATCTGCTATTGCTTCATAAGCATCTTTCTTTATAATGTCTGCTAGTCCAATCATTCCAGCAACCATATTATTAATAATTACAAAAACAGTAGTCTTCCCTTCTTTGACTAATTTATCATAAGCCTCATTAGGGTAAGCAAAGTTATTGTTCTTAACATATGCAGGACTAGTTATTAAAACTTCTTTACCTTTTATAATTCCTTTTATTCCTACACCCGTTATTGAACTGAAATTATCCGGGATAGTAATTTTGATGTTTCTCTTTTGGGCTTCATTTACTATACCTTTTGCAATTGGATGCTGTGATTGATTCTCTAAAGAAGCAGCTATAGATAAAAGATTCTCCTCATTATCAAAATTTTCTAGCACAATATCAGTTATACCAAATTTTCCTTCTGTTAAAGTGCCTGTTTTGTCAAAAATAATAGCATTTATTCTATATGCCTGTTCAAAGTTGGTACGATTTTTAATAAGTAATCCACTAGTAGCAGATATTGCGGTTGATTTTGCTATTACAAGCGGTATTGCCAAACCTAGTGCATGAGGACAAGCAATAACCATTACAGTTACCATTCGTTCTACAGCAAAAGGTATATCCTTACCAATTATTAACCATATTATTAGTGTTATTGAACCAGAAAATAAGGCAACATAAAATAACCATTTTGCTACTCTATTAGATAAATCTTGAAGTTTAGATTTATTTTCTTGTGCTTCTTTTACTAATTTGATAACTTGTGACAAATAGGTTTCATCGCCCATTTTTTCAACTAGAATAGTTAATGAACCTTCACCGTTAATTGACCCACCAATAACCTTATCGTTTTCTTTTTTTTCAATAGGAACTGATTCTCCAGTTAGCATAGATTCATTTACTGAAGAAGTTCCTTTAATGACTACAGCATCAACAGGGATTTTTTCACCAGGTTTAACTAATACTTTATCACCTTTTTTTAATTTTGAAATTTCTACATCAATTGTTTCATCTTTATTGTTAATTAAATGGGCTACTGATGGTAGTAATTTCACTAGTTCTTTTAATGCACGTGAAGCCCCCATGACTGATTTCATTTCTATCCAGTGTCCTAAAAGCATTATATCTAATAGGGTAGCTAATTCCCAAAACAAATCATTACCTTCCAAAAAGAAAACAGTAAAAGAACTATAAATATATGCAACACTTGTAGCTAAAGCTATAAGTGTCATCATCGCAGGTCCTTTTTCTTTAATTTCTTTTATTGCTCCAGTAAGGAAGGGTTTACTTCCATAAACAAATAAAATTGTGCTAAATATAAACAATATATATAAATCGTTACTAAAACGCCAATCAACACCAATAAACATTTGAATCATTGGCGATAAAATTAAAATAGGTATTGTTAAAATTAAAGATATAAAAAATCTCTTCCTAAAATCATTTATCATCATTGCATGATGATTGTGATTTGCTTCAGAATGCTGAGATTGATGTTTTTGTTGGAAATGATGATTTTCATGATTATGCATTTTATTGTTACTTTGCATACTTACCATATCGTTATGATTCATATGATTATGTTCATTCATAATATATCCTCCACTATAACTACTTTAAACTATTTATCAATTATATACTATATAACCATAACTAACTTTTTTTGCTGTCAATTACATATTAATAATTAAAACTATTTTATGAATAAAATGATTAAATTTGATTACTTGGTTAGTAAGTTATCTTATATAATCTCTTTAACAATTATTTTTTTATATATTTAATAAGTGCAATTATTCCTAAAACTATTAAAATTAAAATTCCTATCATCATTAGCCAACCAAAACCATATCCCATCATTCCATAGTTATTACCATTAAAGTACATCATATGTACACCTCCTATCATGTTTTATTATAACTTAATTCTAACATGAAAATCTTTAGATTACTATATTTATTATTAAAAATTTATAAAATTAAAATTATATAATTTCACTTATATTGTTTACACTATTGTTTAATTTTAATCAAAAAGTAATGTATTTTAACTAAATAAAAAAACAGATAAATATTTATCTGTTTGCAAAATTATTACATCTATTACATTCGTTGTTTATAACTTGACACTCTTCTGAACAACTAAATTCAGGTGCATATGTGTGATTATAAATATGCTTATTAATTACATGTGTATGAACTGGTATTACGTGTTGAATTTCATGATAGAATTCTTTTTCTACACAGTTTGTAACGCAAGGATCATAAAGCACTTTAGGGTCACAACACACTTTTTGCTCACAACACATATTTTGTCTTGGCTCGCAGCACATATTTGGTCTTGGTTCACAACCCATATTCATTCTAGGTTCACAACACATATTCATTCTTGGTTGGCAACATTTGTTAAACATCTTATATCCCCCTTACCTACTTTATATTATGAAAAGGGGAAATGCTGGTGTATGTAATATGCCTTATTATAAGGCAAAATAACTTATATTAAGCGTCTAATTTGCTCAATTATTTCTTCTGGTATATTTACTATATTAGCATTTGAGTCTTTTAAACTAATAACTATAAAATCATTATCTTTAAGATTTTTAAATATATTTTCATTTTTATTTTTATCAAAGGCAGTATCATATATTTTGTCTAATTTTAAATAAGTACTATGATCAATAACTTCTACTTCTTTATCATAATATAGACACTCTAAAATACTTGATAATACTGTTACTAGGTCTTTTGGACTAATATTTGCTTTTATATTTCTAACTTCAACTAATTTATTTTTCAAATAATTAATCCATAGGTATTTGTCTCCTACCTGGTTTTGATATTTTAAATATTCTTCATAGTCCCAAATAAATTTAAACTGTTTATACATATTCTCATCAAAGTATTTTCTATTTTCACTTACAAAAGTAGTTACTCTTTTATGAGCAATATTCAAATCTGTTACATCAAACTTATTAAAGTTTAAATGGATTCCACATTTCTTTTCTTTTGATATTTCAATAGCACCATTAGAGAAAGCAATTATTTCTAAAAGTGAAGTATATATTCTATTGATATCTTCAATTTTCATTGGATCTAATACTATTTCAAAAGAGTAATCTCCTAAAATAGTTCCATCTTTAACAAAATAACCATTGTCACCAATTAACTCTTTTACTTTCAAAAGCATTTTTCTTATAAAAGAGTAACTATTTCTGTCAAAATTTACTGATACTTCTATTTCTAATCCAATTTGGTTATATTCAATAATACCTAGTTCTCTCTTGTAGCCATATGATGGTTTAATTTCTAAAATATCATCATATTTTTCTTCATAATTTATATCTTGCATTTTATTCCTTCTTTCTAAATAACGAATAGTATCCAAAAGAGAATTTATAAGTCTAGCATGTTTTTGCATATTATTTCTTAGTTTGCGATATTGACTACTAATCTCAAACTGAAGAGTTTGTATACCTGTTTCAGTATTTATTACTTTACTAACAGTATCTTTGCTACTTTTAAATCTCTTATCTATTCTTGTTTTTTTTATTTTATTTTTATGTAGTATTCCAATTACACTATTTACAAGTTCTTTATCACCATTTACATTTTTATAGTAATTAGTGCCTATTTCTATGTCAAAAGTTCTTACAGCCTTTGAACCATGTATATCTATTAAATATTCTATATTATTTTCCTTAATATACTGTATGAGTTCTCTTTGATAAATGTTATTTAAGTTATAATTAGGATCAAACTTTATTTCCTTATTAATATAAATAACATGAACCTGGGAGAGTTCCTTAAGAAGTTTTACTATTGTTAAAGTCCCAGCATCTTTGGGTTTTCTTTTTCCAGAACGTACATGACTATAAGTATGTGGGGCCGAGACCATTACATTTGAATTTCCTGGAATAATAGAATAATAATCTTTTATTACTTTATCAGGATTATTGTCACAATTAAGTAAATGTCTACTTGCTTTTTCCATATTCTATTACCTCCTATTTCAAACAAAAAAACAATCACATTACCAAGGATTGTTCTACTTATATTCTACTATATATTATACATAATTAATAATTAGTAATCAATATTATATATGTTTTTTTAAAATACGCAAGAGTTTTTTTATTTTTTTTGAAAATAAAACTTCTCTACTGAGAAGTTACATTTTAAATATATCTACAAAATCATTATATTCCTTATTTTTACTAGTGTTTTTCACTTTTAAACCATATGTATATACATAATCTATTTTCTTTATTTTTTCATCTAATATATCAATTTTTAATTCATCTAATTGATTTATTATATCCTTTTGAAGTTTATTAAAGTAATGTGGTGTTGTTTTAATATAATATAGATTTGTAATAATAAGTAATGGATACATAAAAGCAAATACCCCCATTAACACATGAAAGATTATATAATCTACATCATTTAAATCTTTCCATATATTAAAAGATATGACTGCCATAATTATAGAAATAATCACTGCTATAATATGTTTTTTTAAAGTATACTTTACTATAATGTGTTTTAAAGCATCTGTTATTAATAATGTAATAAAAGTAAAAGGTATTGATAATAATAAAATCTGTGAAACACTAAAATTCATATCAAAGAAATATAATACCTGTACAGAGTATAAAAAAGTTAAAATAAGTGGTATTTCAAGGATAGAAATTTTATCTATATTTCCACAAGTTTTACTTACTTCTTTTTTTAATTCAATTACAAAATTATTTAATACACTTTGATATCTCCAATCACTTGAAACTTTTTTTTCTAATAAATCTAGAGATATAGTTTCTTTAGCATCATTCTTATACATAGTAGTATTAATATATGTTACTAAAATTTTTTCGAATTCTTTTAAAGATAGCTCATCAATTTTTAAGATATCATTCTTATTCCATTTAATGTAACTTATATCTTCTTTAGAATATAACTTGTAATAACCTCTATTAATTAAGTCTAATAAAGTTAACCAAAAAAGTTTACTAGTATTACCACTATAATAGCAATAAAAAGATATTGCCGGATTAATATCATCTAAATTTATTTGATGGTTTTTCCTTTTTTTAGGACTAATATTTTTATAATAATTTACTAAAAATATTATTAATAAATATAATAATATTAATCCAAGCGGAATTATACTATCAATCATAATTCAACTCCTTAGAATGGCATTTTTAAATTACCACTTTTTAATTGTTTCATCATTACTTTCATTTGTTCAAATTGTTTTAAAAGTCTATTAACTTCTTCAACACTTCTACCTGATCCTTTAGCTATTCTTTGTTTTCTTGTAGCTTTTAAACATTCAGGATGTTTTCTTTCATAAGGTGTCATTGAAAGGATTATAGCTTCAACATGAGCCATATCTTTAGGGTCAACTTTGACATCATTAAGCCCCATTTTTTTAGCACCTGGTAACATCTTAATTAAATTTTCAAGAGGTCCAAGTTTCTTTATTTGTTTTATATTAGTTAAGAAATCTTCTAAATCAAATTTGCCACTTTGCATTTTTTTAGCAGCTTCCATGGCTTCATCTTGGTCTATTACTGATTCGGCTTTTTCAATCATACTCATAAGATCGCCCATACCAAGAATACGAGTAGCCATTCTATCAGGATAAAACTCTTCAAGACCATCCATTTTTTCACT
>JAEWBI010000063.1 GCA_023391185.1 Bacillota bacterium
TATGAAATAAGGTGGTACCGCTATATAAATATATAGTCCTTATATTCATAGGAATTTTTTTTGGAGGTAGTAATGGTTAAAATAGAAAGGTTAATATTTGATCTTGATAATACACTTATATTATGGAAAGATGAATATACAAGTGCATTAAAAGAAACGATGGAATATTTCAAGGTAGATTATGATTATTTATGTATTGATGCAATTATAGAAAGTCAAGAAACAATACATGACACTATGGATAAACAATTATTTTTAGATGATATAAATAGTTCATGCGGATTAAATCTAACAATTGACTTTATAGATATGTTTTTAGAAAAACAAAAAGAACTTGCTGAAATAAATGATATAGATTTGCAAGAGACTATAAAATATTTAAGTACTAAATATGAAATAGTTTTATTAACTAATTGGTATACAGATACTCAAATTAGTAGATTAAAGACAGCAGGAATTGCCAAATACTTTAAAGAATTTTATGGTGGTGATATGGGATATACTAAACCCCATCCTGATAGTTATTTAAGAGCAGTAGGTAACCATAAAGTTGAAGAGTGTATAATGATTGGTGATAGTGATTACTATGATATAAATGGGGCTCTAGCACTTGATATGCCAGTTATACAAGTTGATTTAAAAAATATAATAAATGATAAAAGAAATTATCCAGTTATCAAAAATATAAGAGAACTAATGGATATATTATAGGAGGAATTATGGAATTAAATAGTTATATTGATCATACAAACTTAAAAAAAGATGCTCTAATAGAGGATATTGAAAAATTATGTGAAGAGGCGATACAATACCACTTTGCTAGTGTATGTGTATATCCTTATTATGTTAAAGCAGTAAGTGAATATTTAAAAGATACTAATGTTGAGGTATGTACTGTTATTGGATTTCCAAACGGTCAAAGTACAACAAACACAAAAGTATATGAAGCAATAGATGCAGTTGAAAATGGTGCATCTGAAATAGATATGGTTATAAATATATCAGCACTAAAAAATAAGGATTTTGATTATGTAAAAAATGAAATAGAAGAAATAAGGGATTCTATTGGAGGAAAAGTATTAAAAGTTATTATTGAAACATGCTTACTAACTGACGAAGAAATAGTTAAGATGACACAAATATGTAATGATACATTTGTTAATTTTATAAAAACATCAACAGGATTTGATAAAGAAGGTGCGAATATTCATGTTGTCGAACTTATTAATGCTAATAAAAATGAAGTTCTTGAAATTAAAGCATCAGGTGGTATTAAAGATATAAAAACTGCTGAAGCAATGATAAGAGCAGGAGCTACTAGATTAGGTACAAGTAGTAGTGTTAAACTTATGCAAGTAAATGAAGAGGTTTGCAATTGTTTAAATGATAAAAAAGATAAGTGTTGTTGTGATGAACATGGACATCATCATGAACATACATCTGATCATAAATGTAATTGTAGGGAGGAAAAATAATGAAATTATTTGATGATTTAAAATGGAGAGGTCTTGTTCAAGATATAAGTGAAGATTCACTAATAGATAAATTAAATGAAGGCGGTTTAACTTTTTATATAGGAACTGATCCAACTGCAGATTCTATGCATATTGGTCATTATTCTTCTTTCTTAATATCAAAAAGATTAGCTAAAGCAGGGCATCATCCTATTTTGCTAGTTGGTGGAGCAACAGGTCTAATTGGAGATCCTAAACCAACAGCAGAAAGACCCATGATTTCTAAAGAAGAAGTAGATCATAATTTTAAAGGCTTAAAAGAGCAAGCAGAAAAAGTATTTGGTTTTGAAGTTGTTAATAATTGGGATTGGACTAAAGATATTAATGTAATTGATTTTTTAAGAGATTATGGTAAATATTTTAATGTTAATTATATGTTAGCAAAAGATAAAGTAAAGTCAAGATTAGAAAGTGGTATCACTTTTGCTGAGTTTTCATATATGATTTTACAGGCTCTAGATTTTATGTATTTATATGAAAATAGAAATTGTACTTTACAAGTAGCTGGCTCAGATCAGTGGGGTAATATTACTTCTGGTATAGAACTAATAAGAAAGAAATTAGGAAAAGAAGCATATGGTATGGTTATGCCACTTGTAACTGATTCAAATGGTGTGAAATTTGGTAAAACTGAAGGTAATGCTTTATGGCTAGATAAAAACAAAACTTCTAGCTATGAATTATATCAATACTTAATTAATTTAGAGGATTCTATGATTATTGAATATCTAAAAAAATTAACTTTTTTAACAAAAGAGGAAATAGAAGAATTAGAGAAAAAACATAATGAACATCCAGAATTTAGAGAAGCTCATAAAGCTCTTGCTCATGAAGTTATAACTGACTTACATGGTGAAGAAGAGTTTAATAAAGCTGTTAGAATTAGTGAGGCATTATTTAGTGGGGCAGTGAAAAAATTAACTTTAGACGAAATAAAAGATGGTTTTAAAGATGTCCCAACTATTGAGATAGATAGTGAATTATCAATTCTAGATATACTTGTTAACTACTCTATTTCGTCAAGTAAGAGAGAAGCTAGAGAATTATTAACTGCTGGTTCTATCACTATAAATGATGAAAAGATTTTGGATGAAAATCAAATAGTAACAAGAGATATGGCAATCGAAAATTCAGTTTTAATTATTCGTCGTGGTAAGAAAAAATATCATATTGTTAAATTTAAATAAAAGGAGTATATCCTTTTATTTTTTTAATTTTAAGGTATAACTAAAAGGAATAGCCTATACCAATATTTTTGGGTTTTTATTATAGACTTTTATAATCTTTTATACTATAATAAAAACCAATTTACGAGGGAGGCGACTTATGAAAATTGACTTACCAGTAATCCTTTTAAAAGGAATTATTTTGCTCCCTAATAATGAACTTAAATTGGAAATAGATGGTGCAAGTAGTCACAATATTATTGATATAGCAGAAATGTTTAATAATAATAAAGTTCTAGTTGTAAGTCAAATAAATCCTCTTGAAGAAACACCAGAAATAAATGAGCTTCCTAGAATTGGTGTAATAGCTAAAATTAATAATAAAATGGAATTACCAAATGGTAAAATAAGAATTGTTTTAAGTGGGCTTTCTAGAGCAAGAGTATATGAATATCTAAACGCTAGTAAAAATGATAATGTCCTAGAGGCCATAGTAAGTGAGTTAAAACCAGTTGAGCCTACCGAATCAGAAAATGAATTATTAGTAAAAAAATTATGCCGAGATGTAGAAAATTATGCTAAGAAAGTTCCTTATATTAGTAATAGTTTCTTTAATGAAATGCTTAGCACTAATGATTTATCAAAACTTACTGATATTATTGTGCCTAATTTATCTATTGAATTTGATAGATTAAGGGAATATTTAAATGAAATATCTAGTACTGTTCGTATGGAAATGATATTGGAAGACATTTATAAAGAAATAGAAATGGTTAATATTGAAAGAGAACTTGATATGAAAGTTCATCTTCAGTTAGATCAAACGCAAAGAGAATATATTCTAAGAGAAAAAATAAAACAAATGAAGCAAGAACTTGGAGATATTTCTTCAAAAGATGAAGAATTAAATGATCTAAGAAATAAAATGAATGATTTGGATTTGCCAAAAAATATACATGATAAACTTGATAAAGAATTAAGAAAATATGAGATGTTAACTATCAATTCTCCTGAATTAGGTTTAACACGTTCTTATATAGAGTGGCTTTTAGATTTGCCATGGAATACATATACAAAAGATAATGAAAATTTAAAAGAAGTAAAGAAAAATTTAGATACATCACATTATGGAATTGAAGATGTAAAAACACGTATTATTGAATATTTAGCAGTTAAGAAAATGACAAATAGTTTGCGTGGACCTATTATTTGTTTAGTTGGTCCACCAGGTGTAGGGAAAACTTCATTAGTCTCTAGTATAGCTAGTGCTATCAATAGGAATTTTGTTAAAATATCTTTAGGTGGAGTTCATGACGAAGCTGAAATAAGGGGTCATCGCCGTACATATTTAGGTTCTGCCCCAGGCCGTGTAATAACTGCTATGAAAAAAGCAAAAAGCTGTAACCCTGTGTTCCTAATAGATGAGATTGATAAAATAACTTCTGATATAAAAGGTGATCCTGCTAGTGCACTTTTAGAGGTATTAGATCCAGAACAAAATAAATTTTTCAGTGATAATTTTATTGAAGAAACTTATGATTTATCAGAAGTTATGTTTATAGTAACTGCTAACTATATTGAAAATATACCTGAAGCACTTCGTGATAGATTAGAAATAGTAGAACTTTCAGGTTATACTGAGTACGAAAAAATGGATATTGCTAAGAAACACTTAGTACCAAAGATTTGTGCTGAACACGGAATTTCTACAAATAATATTATCTTTGATGAAGCATCACTTTTAGAAATAATTAGATATTATACTAAAGAAGCTGGTGTCCGTGAATTAGAAAGACAAATTTCTAAAATAGTAAGAAAAATTGTTACTTCTATCGTAACTACAAATATAAAGGTTGCAAAACTAAATATAACAAAAGATAATTTAAATAAGTATTTAGGTCATGAAAAATATCATATGGCTGCACTAAATCAATTTCAAGTAGGTGTTGTAAACGGGCTGGCTTATACTAGTTTTGGTGGTGACACCTTACCAATTGAGGTTAACTATTATAAGGGTAGCGGAAAATTAGAACTTACCGGTTCACTTGGCACCGTCATGAAAGAATCAGCAAGTATTGCGTTATCCTATATTAAAGCAAATTGTGATAAATTTGGTATTGATTATGATATACTATGTAATAGTGATATACACATACACGTACCAGAAGGCGCAGTACCAAAAGATGGTCCTAGTGCTGGTGTTACTCTTACAACTTCTTTAATAAGTGCATTTACTAATTTAGAAGTTGATAGTAATTTAGCCATGACTGGAGAAATAACACTACGTGGCGTTATACTTCCAATTGGTGGTTTAAGGGAAAAAAGTATAGGTGCTAATCGAAAGGGGATAAATACTATATTTATACCTAAAGATAATATTAAAGATTTAGAAACACTACCAAAAGAAATAAAGGAAAATATAAAATATATTCCAGTAACTAATTATATGGAAATATATAATTATATGAAAAAGGTGTAATATGTTTAAACAAGAAAAGATTGTAGTACCAAAATTAGATAAAGTATTATTAGATGAATATCTTGCAATAAAAGAAGCACAAACAGTAATATACAATGACGATATAGCTATTTATTTAGAAAAACCACAGTTTAGAGAGTATGTTGAATCAGAACAGTTTATGGAGATTTTAACAGAGTTTGTAGCTAGAAATTATTTAAGTAGAACAATGGATGAAAGTGTTAAACAAAATATCATTACTACCATAGATTATTTAAGGTACAATAAGGAATATAAAAGTAGAACTAATAAAAGTGAGTTATTTACAAATATAAATGAGATAATAAGTGTTTTAAACTCTATAAGTGACGAGAATAGTATACTTTTTTATAGGGATCAATTTTGCAAAAGAACAGATATAAAAAGAACAGATTTTTTGGATGCAGCTTTTGATGAAAAGTTTATGAAGAAGCGTATAGCGTCATTAAATTACTCAATAAGTTATGATTTTGAGCCATTATATGATTTATCTCAAGTTGAATTTGAACAAGAATTTATGCAAGATGTTGTACCTGATAATTTAGTTACACATTATTTCATAAATACATTAAATATATTGTTCTCAGAAATGCCAGGACTTTATAGTGATGAAAGATTTGTTAATCGCGCTAAATGGATATTAAAAAACAATATTTTATTAGTAAAAGGCAAGCCTAGTGCATATGAACTAAATGGAGAAGATGAAATTGACCGCGATTTAGTACCAAGAACCAAAAAAGTATTAAAAAAAATAAAAAGAATAAGTAGATAATGTTATATTATCTACTTTTTTTAATATACTTTGATAGGAGGGATATAATGAAAAAAATAGTACCGTTCAA
>JAEWBI010000048.1 GCA_023391185.1 Bacillota bacterium
TAGAAATAAAAAAATACATTGAATGGTATAACACTCAACGTATTCAAAAATCACTAGGATATCTCCCACCTAACAGATATTCTTAAGTTCTTTTTATTTAATATCTACTTGACAGGTACTACTATCATTTATTTCTCTTTTTTTGTTAATAATATTTTTTTATTTTACATTTACTTTATGCTGTTTTTATTAATTGTTATAACTGGTCTTACATTAAATGTATCTTTGTTGGTTACTAAGGTAGTATAAACATCATTAGCTGCTCCAACAGCATAAGCATCTACTGTATTTTCAGTATGTGGAGTCATTGTCCACCAGTATGTATTGTTAGAAAGCCAATCATAATTATTATCTTTTAATTCTAGATACTTATCTTTTGTAATTAACCCAATATCACCAATAATACCATTTACTCCATTTGTTATAAGAGATAGTTTATAAGTAGTATTTAAATAATCAAATAGACTGCTGTTTTTAATAACTGTTCCTGACATACTGTTGTTGACGTAGTTTCCTTCTACTTTTTTCCAAGCATTACATCCTCCATAACTAGCAGCATTACAGTATGTACTAGTTGCTTCATTACGATAGCCGGCATCATCAAATGCAAATGTACCTAGAGACTCATCCTTTAGTATTTTAACGCTAGTATCAGTTATTCCTGATCCTTCAATTACATGCCATTTACTTCCATCATTTAATGTAATTTGCTCCCCTATCTGATATTCTGCATATTCTTGAATATTTCCAGTTTGTACTTCTATTGTATTAGAGGTTTGTCCTTTATTAACTATAAAAGAAACTAAATCAGATTTATTACCGGCACAATCAATAAATTCTAATTGATATACGGCAACACTATCAGTTAAATTAAAACTACTGTCATAAAAAGAATTTGGATAACTTGGAACATTCGCACTTGCATCTTTACGAGAAGCAACACGATATGTTAAAAATTTATTATTCTTATATATATTAACTTTAGAAATACCAAAATTATCATTGGCATTATTCCATGATACAGTTAAAACATTTTTTCCATTAACTGTGCTTATAGAAGTTTGAACAGTTGTTGGTGGTGTAGGTTTCTCTGTCTCAAGTTTTCCATTTATAAAGTAATCATTTAATGTCTCTCTAAAACCACTGATTACATTTGTTGGGCTAATATAATGCGGATAAGCGAATAGGAACACAGTATCAGTATAAAAACTGTCAATATTTATTTGAGCAATAATTCTATTCAAACTTGCCGTAGCCCAATAGTTGACTCCATCATTTAAACCAATATACTCCGATGTTGGTTGTGAAAAACCTTCTGTATTACTCCATAACCTTATAGACTTATTTGCCTTAATAGTAGAATTTTTATATGCTTTAGCAAATCTTGGTAAATTAATTAAATCCATACCACCTGCCCCAACACTATCTTGTGGCATTAATATGTCATTATTTCTAAAATTAGCAGTATTAAATAACTCTGTATAAAATGCCTCTATATCATCAGGATTTTTTGCTACCCAATCTCCACCAAAATAGTTAATATATGGACTAAACACCATTGGCATAGAAGGATTAAGCTGATTTAATTTATTAAATATAACGTTTAAACCATTTGATAATCCAGTAACATATTTTGTTCTAAGAATATTATCAGCAAATGCTGATGCATTATGTAATTCTGGAACGAAATAAAAGCCATAAAATACATCAGAGTATTGTGGATAGTACATATTATATAATTCCTCAGTAATTTGTGTACTTTCTTGACAATAAGTAAAAAAGTGTAATTGATCTTCATCTTTAGTCATATCCAAATTCCACCATTGTGAATCCATTCCCATACCAAGAAATAATTTTATCCCTGTTCCTTTTAAGTTACTAAATAAGTTATCAAGAGCAGAATAATACTGTTGACTTCCAAAAGGCAGAGAACTGTTATAATAAGTAATCCACTGTCCATCAGATTGTCTTTCTGCAACGTCTCCCATTATTAAATATGTTATACCTATTTCTTTCCAGTATGCAATTTCAGTATTCCATTGTTCATTTGTCCAATCTTTGAAAAGCCAAGGTTGAATAAATGTTCCTTTTATAGATGAACTTCCGTTTTGACCAATAGCATACTTTTTGCTATTAGTTCCATTTTCAAGTAAACAATCTCCCAATGAATCTACATCCTCTATTAATGAAATTTCATCATCGCCATAGCCTTTGTAACCACACCAGTTATGCTTGTTATCAAAGATATTTATCTGTATTTCACTATCGTTTAGAACATATACAAAACCATCATATTTCTTCCCTTTATAATTAAGTTCTGTTTTAGCGTTATAGATAGTCCTATCCCCTTTTTCATTTGCTACAGTAGCTAAAGAGGCCGACTTAATTATACTTGTTGTGCTATCGACAAAAGCTTCTTTTTGAGCGTTCTTCATGATTTTAGTTATTGTAGGTATAGCTATTATCGCAATTATACCAAGTATTAAAATTACTGCAAGCAGTTCTATTAAAGTAAATCCTTTTCTTATTATTTTAAAATTATTAAATCTCACACTATCTATCCTCCCTATTATAATTATACACAAAAAAATACAATTTTCAACAAATTATTTACTGATGCAATATATAAATTATCTGTCATTTTTATATTCTGTTTAAATATAATAAAGTGGTTGACAATAATATTTTATGGTGGTATTATGTTAACTGACTAAAAAAACGAATTAGTCATTTTGTATTAGGAGGAACTATGGATAAAGAAAAATATATAATTGAAAATGCTAAAAGTTTGTTTGCAGAAATTGGGTATAAAGGAACGACGATGGATTTGCTAGCAAATAAATGTAACCTTGGTAAAGGAACATTATATTTATATTACAGCAGCAAAGAAGAAGTTTTAAAGTCTATTGTTAACCAACTTTTGACAACTATAAATGATAAAGCAGAAAAGATTCAAAATATGTCTATTAGCATTAATGAACAGATTTTACTATTTTTACATGAAATGTTAAGTTTTAAGCAAGAACAAATTATGGTGGCGAAATTAGTATTTGAAGCTAAGCAACTAGGAAATCAGACAGTAAACAAGTATGTTGAACAAATAGATAATTATATTATTGAAACATTAACATCAAAAATTAATAAAGCTATAGAAGATAAATATATAAAAGAATGTAATTCTGAATTTATGGCATTTATAATATTTAAAATTTATATGTTATTAGTTACTGAGTGGGAGAATAAATCTAATACAAAGTTAACTGAAAAAGAATTATTTAGTTTGATTGAAAAACTATTTAAATAATTTTCTAAAGGGGGAAGAAGTATGTTTGAAAAAATAATTAATAAAATAAAGAATAATAAAATGACTACAATATCTATAATAGCAATTGTATTCATTCCAGCATTATATGCTTGTAATTTTGTTTCAGCTTTTGCAGATCCATATAGTAATCTATCAGATGTTCCTGTTGCTATTGTGAATGATGATAATTCTATAACTTATAATAATGAAACTATAAGTATTGGTGAAAACTTCGTTGAAAGTATAAAAGAAAGTGATAAGTTTAAATGGACTTTTGTCAGTGAAGAAGAAGCAGAAAAAGGTATGAAAGATAATAAGTATTATTTTACTGTAAGAATTCCTGAAGATTTCACAACTAATATTTATAGTACATTAAATGGCCAAGTTAAAGAAGCAAATTTAGTATATATGCCAAATGATAATAATAATTATATTAGTGGTATTTTAGGTGGTGTTTTAGCAACAGAACTTAACAGCCAGTTAAATAGTAAAGTTATATCTGAATTTCTAACAACTCTTGGTATGAGTTTAGAAAGAACTGATGAATTATCAATAGGTGTTACTGCTCTTATGAATGGAGCAAGTGATTTAAATAAGGGTGCTAGCGAACTAAGTCGTGGAGTTGAAGAACTTAATACGAATACTACAAAATTAAGTTATGAAGCTACGAACTTAGCAATCGGTACTAGTAGTTTAGTAAATGGTTATAATGGGTTTAATATGAGCCTAAATACAACTTCCAAGTCATTATCAAGTGTTACAACAGGATATAATAGTTTAAATATTGAATTAAATAGTTACTTGGACTATTTAAATGCAACGATTAGTAGTAGCGATTTATCTGAAAGTGATAAAACAAATTTAATAGATAGCTATAAGCAAATACTATTAACTAATACTGCTTTAAGCAACAATTTAAATAGTATATCTAGTGGAGTAAAAACACTATCAGGATTGAGCAATAATATATATGATAATATAAATAAGATAAATACAGGAACAAATACAATATCAAGTTATCTAAATAAGTTAAGTTTTGGAACAAATAAGTTGTATTATGGTTCTTTAAATATCTATGAAGGAAGTAAAAAATTAAGTCAAGGAATAACAACTTTAAATACCGGTATCGATATATTATCCAATTCAATTAGTGATTTAAATTTAGTATCAAATGCTAATAACTTATCACAACCTGTAAAAATTTCTAATGAACCATATTCTTCTGTTGAAAATTATGGTTATGGTTTTGCGCCATATTTCATTTCTTTAGGATTATTTGTCGGTGCTTTAGTTACTACTATTGTTTTAACAGTGAAAAAGAAAAAAGAAAAACTTGAAAAAATGAAATATAAAAGTATTTTTAAAAGACTATCTTTATTCGCAGTAGTTGTATGTTCACAAGCGATAATTCTTGATATTATCATGCTTATTACTAGAATAAAAATAGATAACATATTAGGACTTATCTTCTTTTCTTTATTAATTGGGTTAGCGTTTATGTCAATTGTTCAAATGCTTTCAACTATTTTTGGTGATAGTGGTAGGTTTATTAGTGTTATACTTTTGATTTTACAATTAACTGCATGTGGAGGAACATTCCCAATTGAAACAGCCCCTACTCTTTATAATTCACTACATAATTTTATGCCTATGACTTACACAGTAAATGGCTTAAGAGTGATAATAGGTAATGGTAATAATGCAATTCTAAATAATTCTATATTAGTCTTGTTTATAATAATGATTGTATGTAATTTGGCAACAGTCATATACTTTAGAAAGAGTAAAAAGTTTAATTAAATCTAATGAAAATTAGATTTTTTTTATTTATTCACCTATTTACTTATAAAATCTATCGTTATATAATACTTAAAGTTAATATATAATACGATTTATTTAAGGAAAGAGGAAAATAGATGATCAAGTTTTTTTTAATTTTAATAGCTATTATCTTTATGATATTTTTACTTGGAATGTTATTCTTTGCGAGTTATGTAATTCTAAACAAACGAGAGTTAAAATCAAAGGAAATTATAATAAAAGGAAATAATAAAAAAAATGCTTTAATACTATATCAAAAATCTCGTCACAAAACTGCCACTAATATTACCATGCAGATAGTTAAATTTTTAAATTCCAAAGGTTATGATGTTACTGTGAACCATCCTTCTTCTAATATAAAATATAATATAGATGAATTTGAAATTATATTATTAGGTAGTGCAGTTTATATGGGAATGGTTTCAGAACCACTTATTAAATACATTGAAAGCAATTCTTTTGCCAATAAAAAGGTTATAATTTATTTGGTCGGTTTAGCCACAGAAATAAATACAGAATTAGAACAACTAAAAAGCAAAATAAATGGTGCAAGTTTAGTAGAAGGTATAAAAGTTAAAAAAGGTGAAGAAGATAAAATAGTGAATATTATTGAAACAATACTATCTAAATAGTAAAACAAATGAAATGAGGTGGTTTTTGTGAGTATAGGATATGCGTGCTTAACTATTGGCGATAAGAATGTATTGTATAAAACTTGTAGAATTAAAAATGCCACTCCAGATAACTTACAGGCTATTATAGCTCATAATTTAGCTACATTAGAAAAAGCAATTGACTACAATCGTGCTAATAACATTAATCTATTTAGAATAAGTTCTGATATCATTCCTTTTGGATCAAATGAAAATATAATAATTGACTGGAAAAAAATCTTTTCATCTGAACTGAAAAAAATTGGCGAAAAGATTAAAAAATATAATTTAAGGGTTTCTATGCATCCTGGTCAGTATACTATACTAAATTCTCCAAATGAACATGTTGTCAAAAATGCAATAATTGATTTAAAGTATCATTCAGATTTTTTAGATTCAATTGGAACTGATAGTACATCAAAGATTGTTTTGCATATAGGTGGTATATATGGTGATAAGAATATAGCAATTAAAAGGTTTATAAATAATTTTCAAAAATTAGATAATCAAATTAAAAAAAGATTAGTTATAGAAAATGATGATAAATCTTATAATATCAATGATGTTTTAGAAATATCGAAAATTATAAATATACCAGTTGTTTATGATAATCTACATAATAAAGTAAATAATTATGATGAATCAAAGAGCGATTTATATTGGATAAAGAAGTGTTCTAGTACTTGGAAAAAAGAAGATGGTAAACAAAAAATCCACTATTCAGAGCAGGATATTGAGAAGAGACAAGGTTCACATTCTACTTCCATAAATGAAAATAAATTTTTGAAATTTTATAATATCGTAAGAAATATTAATCTTGATATAATGTTGGAGGTAAAAGATAAAGATTTATCAGCAATAAAATGTATAAAATTAATAGAAAATAAAGAAATTTAAATATTATAAATTATTGACTATTTAAAAGAAAATAAGTTAATTAAATTTTTAAATTTCTTTATTTTTATTGACAACAACATTAGAATATTATAATATAATAATATAAAGGAGAAATAATATGAAAGATGTTATTATAATTGGAAGCGGTCCAGCGGGTGTTTCACTAGCTATATATTTAAAAAGAGAAAATTATAATGTAACTGTTTTAACAACTGATAATAGTATATTAAAAAAAGCCGGCTATATAGAAAACTATTATGGAGTAGAGAAAATAAGTGGTGAAGACTTATATGCAATTGGTATTAAGCAATTAAATGATATAGGTGTGGAATTATTAAAAGAAGAAGTTGTGAAAATTGAAAAAACAGATTCTTTTAAAGTATATACTAATTTAGGCGAATACCAATCAAAAGTGGTAGTCTTAGCAAATGGTATTTTACGTACACCATCTGGCATTACAAATGCTTCTTCCTATGAAGGAAAAGGTGTAAGTTATTGTGCAACTTGTGATGGTTTCTTCTTTAGAAATAAAAAAATTGCAGTTATAGGTAATGGTAATTTGGCATATGATGAAGCAAAATATTTAAAGCAAATCTCTAATGATGTTATATTACTTACAAATAATCAAAAAACAACTAGAGATTTTAGTGATTTAAATATAGATATAATAGAGGATAAAATATTGAAAATAACTGGTGATGGGCAAGTAAAAGGAATAAATTTTGATAATGGTAACACTATAGATATAGATGGTATTTTTATAGCAAGTGGTGTTGCATCAGCATTAACATTTAGTAAAACACTTGGCATAACGATGAACAATAATTATATCAAAGTAGATGAAGACTATATGACCAATATTACTGGACTATTTGCAATAGGGGATGTTATTGGCGGAGTTTTGCAAATTGGTAAAGCTGTTGCAGATGGAATTGAAGCAAGTAAAAAAATAAGTAAGTTTATAAAAGAAGAAATTAAATAGTACTTTTATAAATAGGAGAAGTGATTAAATTGAAAAAAAATATTAAAGAATACGCAAGTATTTTTGATGTATTATCAAATGAAGTAAGATTATGCATTTTAGTTAACTTATGCAGAAATCACGAAAAGAATGTTGGTAGTCTTCAATCCTGTGCAAAGGTATCTCAATCAGTAGTTTCACAGCAGTTAGCAAAATTAAAGATAATGGGTATTATTACTTCTACTAAAGTAGGTAACGAAGTTTTCTATTCAATAGTAAATAAAGAAATAATAGACATTATTAAAAATTTAAAAATAGGTGAATAGCATTGAATGTAGTTATAATTGAAGAAAAATGTCCAAAAAACCATAAATGTCCAGCAATAGCAGTTTGTCCAGTAGGAGCAGTTGTCCAAGACAAATTTAATGCTCCAAAAATAAAGGAAGAAATATGTATTAGATGTGGTAAATGTGTAATGCTTTGCCCAAAGAATGCATTAGTAATTAATAGATAGGAGAAATAAAAATGATTAAACATGTTGATAGTAAAGACTTTGAGAAGGAAGTTTTAAATAATACTAAGCCAGTATTAGTTGACTTCTATGCTGACTGGTGTGGTCCGTGTAAGATGGTAGCACCAATATTAGAAAAAATAAGTAATGACCATAGTGAATTTGATATAGTAAAAGTTAATGTTGATGATAATCAAGACTTAGCGGTTAAATATGGTGTTATGTCAATTCCAACAATGGCTGTCTTTAAAAACGGTCAAGTTGTAAATGGAATGGTAGGTTTTTCTGATGAAAATGCAATTATTAATCTAATTAATAAAGAGAACTAAATCACAGTAATGTGATTTTTTTAGTAAAATTAAATATAAGTTTTTACTTATGTTAACAACAGCGACTAGTTATTGACATTTTTAGATTCATAGGATAATATTTAATTATAGGATATTATATACAATATAATTAAATAGGAGGTATAAGTTTGAAGAAAAAAAATGTTGTTATACTCGTTATTAGTATTGTCGTATTATTGTTACTAGTATTATCAGTAATATATATTTTCTTTATATATGAAAGTGACGAAGATTTGTTAAATAGTCTTGAAGAAAATATTAATATAGTTGATAAAAGTATTAATAGTGATGAAAATGCCGATTCTGAGCTTTCTTCCGCAATAAGTGATGATATCACAGCTGATCAAAATTCGGTAGATGAATTACAAACAAGCATCGATTCTATACTTGACAGTTTAGATGAGATTGATGATGCTGAAACAAAATTTTTAATTGAGTAAGGAGAAAAAAATGAAAAAGATATTATTAGGTATTTTACTTTGCTGTTTATTTATAGCTACTCCTGTCTTAGCAGATAATCCTTCATCAGATAATTCAGGAAATAATAAAAATATGAATGTTGCTTCAGCAAGTGAAAAAAGGTTAACAATAAGAACTCAAGCACAGGAATTAAAACAACTGAGAACTGAATTAAAATCAAAAGTTCAAGAAAAAAGAAACTTAATTGAACAATATCGTAATTTAGAAAACTTAACAGATGAACAAAGAGAAGAAGTTAAATCTCTAATAAAATCAATGAAAATTGTACAGGAAAAGTTAGGAAATATTTATCAAAATGCAGTAACAAATATACAAAAATACAAAAAAGACACATCTACAAACAAGATAGCTGGTTTAGATTTAGTTATAATGTCACAACAAGAAAGAATAGCATTATTAAAAGAAGCAATAGCTGAACTTGAAAAATAAAAGATCAATCGATCTTTTATTTTCATAATATCTAATAATTTGTTATAATTGTATATGGAATAATAAAATATATAAAATAGAAGAGGTATTAAAATGAAGAAAATATTTGTCATAATATTAGCAATAATTTCAATAATATTAATTTTATTTTCTTCTTCTAAAAAAGAGGATTTTATAATTGTTTCATATGGTAATCAAAATAGTGAAGCATTGGTTAAAAAAATTTATAATTTAAGTAAAGATGAAATATCTAATAAATATAGTGAATATAATTTTTTGAAAATAGACAACATTTTATATATGAAAAAAATAAGTTATAAAGAACTTAATGATATTATCACTAAAACCAATAAAAATGGTTTTAAATATGGTGTTAGCTTTGATGATAATTTTAATAATTTCTTATTAAGTGAGGAAATTAATTCAAATAATGTTATAGATTATAATAAAGGATATCTTGAATTATCTAATATTAATAAAATATTAATTAGTAAAGGCAAGCTTTTAGCTAGATTACCAAAATATTTATATATCTTTGAAACTGAAAGTAAATATTATGACAATGGTTTTATTGAATTACATAACATTGATGGGTATAATATTAGAAATACTTCATTAGATATTATTCCTAAAATAATTAATAGTGCTTCCATAACTTTAGAAAAAATGGTTAAAGCAAATGGTAAATATATATATGGCTATACTGCAAACGAAGGTACTGAATTACTTGATTATAATATTCTTAGACATGCAGGCAGCACGTGGAGTTTAATACTTAATTATAAAATGAACCCTAGTGAAAAATTATCTGATTCCATTAAAAAATCTATTGAATATATAATAGAGAATAATTTAATATATAAAAATAATAATCGGGCTTATGTATTTGAGGAAGATAGTAGCGAAATCAAATTAGGGGGTAATGCTTTAACATTACTAATGCTTTCTGAGTATATGTCTACTTTCAATAATTATGAATATTTGGATATAGCTAAGCAAATAGCTAATGGAATAATAAGTTTTCAAAATGATGATGGAAGTTTTATCCATGTACTAAAAAAGAACTTAGCTATTAAAGATGAATATCGTACAGTTTATTATGATGGTGAAGCCACTTATTCACTGTTGAAATTATATGGAATAACTAAAGAAATATCTTATATCAATTCTGTTGAAAAGAGTTTTGAATATTTTGTTGATAATAATTATGAAAATTATCATGATCACTGGTTAGCGCATTCATTAGATGAATATTCAAAATACAGGGTAAACAAAGAAATAGTTTCTTTTGCTTTACTGAATTATACATTTAATAGTGATTATGTTACATCACTAAATTTATTTAATCCTACCGGACTTGAATTATTGACTTCTACATATAGTCTATATAACCGATTATCCCAAACAAATAGGGACTTATTTAATGATTTTGATGTAAGTAAACTTATATCAGATATAGAAAACAGAACTCAGTATTTATTAGGACGTTATACATATCCTGAAGTTGTTATGTATTTTGAAAATCCAGAACTAGCTTTAAATGCATTTTATAGTAAAGAGGATGACTTTCGTTTAAGAATAGATGATTTACAACATTCGATAGTAGGATTATTATCTTATTATGAGTTATTTCAGAAAAACAATAAATAAATATTATTTATATAAAAGTAGAAAACTTAATTATTATTTTAAAAAAACTTTAAAAAAAGTTTATATTTTGATATAATTATTTGTATAAGATAGGAGCGATATAAATGAATAAACCAGGGTTAAGTCCAAAGTTAGATTCTGAAAAAATATTATATATTGTAATTTTAATCATAATCGCAATTTTTATATTTAATATGAAAGGTGTTTATAGTCTTATAGTTAAAATTAGAACAGGAGAATTATTTCCAAAAGAAGAAGTTGTTTCTGAACAACCTACAGATAATGATGATGAAGAGGAAGAAGAGCCTGTTGAACAATATGAAGTATTAAAACCTATAGGCAATGAAAAAGTTACATGTAAGACAACTGTAAATAGTGCAACCGGGTCAAAAGAAACAAAGGTATATTTATATTATACTGAAGATAAATTAAAAAGTTTGGATGAGCAAGTAAATTATGAAGGAATAAGTGATGAATACACTAATTATATTTATTCTGAAAGAAAAAAATATGAAAAAAGAAAGTCAGATAATATTAATTTAAAAGGTTATAGTGTAGTAACAACATTAAGCGGAACATTATCATTAGCTACATCAACAGTAGTAGATTTATCAAAAACAGATTTAACAAAAATAACTATAAGTGATACTGATGGAATTGGGTTATATGGTGTATACAATCAAGCAATAAATGAAGCAGTAGTACAGTATGCTTCTTTAGGATATGAATGTGAGTGATATAAATGGATACTAAACAAGATAATTTAGAAGAAAATTTAACACCAGCTGTAGTGCCTACTTCTCAAGAAAATGTTAAAAATGAAACTCCAAATCAAGAACAATCTGATTTAAATTATGATTTTAATTTCGCAAATCAAACAACTCAAGTAATACCAACAGAAATTAAACAGCAAGAAAACACTAATACTCAAATTACAGGTGTTGCAGATCCAGCAATAGGCAAAGTTAATCCTAATCCGGTTATGCCAGATAATATAGTACCAATAGATATTGACACTGCAGCTGGAGCAACTGTTATTAAAGCACCTGAAGTACCAGTAGCATCACCAGTTACTCAATCTACTATTAGAACATCTGGGACAGCAACGGAAGAAGAAATAGTAATAGATGCAAGCAAACAAACAGCTGAAGTATTAGATGAGTTTGCTATAACGATGGATGCAAACGCTGAAAAAATAAGAAATAAAAAGAACAATATTTTTATTGGTGTTGTATTCGGTGTAATTATATTATTTATATTACTTTTAAAAGTAATTATAAACATAGTAGGATATTGATAAAAGGACTTAGTCCTTTTATTTTTAATAATTTTAATTTAATAATAAATATATTACAAAACATGTTATAATAATTAGCGATTATTCTTATATATCTCATATTTAAATGTTAATTATAACAAGATATGTTAAGATTAAAAATTTTTAATTATTGATAAATACTAATTTTGTTAGGAGGTAAAATAAAATGATATATTTAGATTATGCAGCCAATACACCTGTTGAGGAGGAAGTTATAGATGCTTTTTATCAAACAACAGTTAAATATTTTGCGAACCCTAATTCGGTTCATAAATTGGGATTAGAAGCCAAAGAATTACTCGATTTATCAACTAATAATATTTCTAAAAGATTAAACGTTTTACCAGAAGAGATAATCTATACTAGTGGTTCAACTGAGTCAAATAATTTAGCAATTAAAGGTGTTTGCGAAAGATATAAAAATAAAGGAAAACACATAATTATAAGTTCGTTAGAACATAATTCAATTATAGCTTCAGCTACAAATATGCAAGAATTAGGTTTCGAAATAGATTTACTTCCTGTAACTAAAAATGGAATAGTAGATTTAGAAGAACTAAAAAAACTGATTCGTAATGATACTATTTTAGTAAGTGTATGTGCAGTAGATAGTGAACTAGGTATAATACAGCCAATTCATGAAATAAAAGACATAGTAAAACAAAATCCTAATTGTTTATTTCATACTGATGCTACCCAAGCGATTGGAAAAATAAACATTGACATCAGTGATATGGATTTAGTTACTTTAGCACCTCATAAATTTTATGGTTTAAATGGAATAGGTGCTTTAATAAAAAAGAAAAATGTTAGTCTAAAACCACAAATATCTGGAGGAAAAAGCACTACTGTTTATAGAAGTGGAACTCCTGTTTTAGGAAATGTAGTTGCTTTTAGTAAGGCTTTGGATTGTGCTCTAGATAATCTTGATTTTAGAATTACCTATGTAACTAAACTTAATAAAATTGTCAGAGAAAGATTGTCACAATATCCTTTAGTTTGTATAAATAGTCCAGTAGATTCTATTCCTTATACCTTAAATATAAGTGTTAGAGGAATAAAATCCAGCAAATTTGTTGAAGCATTACAGAATTATGATGTATATATATCTGCTAAGACATCTTGTTGCCCAGAAAATACTCCATCTAAAATGGTTTATGCGGTTAGTAAAGATAAGAGTCTTTCAACAACTTCGCTAAGGATTAGTCTTTCACACTTAACAACGGAAGACGAATTAGAACAATTTTCTAATATATTTGATATATGTTATAAGGAGTTAGTAAAATAATATGGAAAAATACAAAGAAATAGAAAGAAGCATTATAAAAAAGTACCGAAAAGAAATATGGTCTAGATTTGTTAAAGCAGTAAAAGATTATCACTTAATAAATGATGGCGACAAAATTATGGTATGTATTTCTGGAGGAAAAGATTCATTTTTAATGGCTAAGTGTGTACAAGAATTACAAAGACATAGTGATGTTAAATTTGAAGCAAGATATGTAGTAATGAATCCAGGATATAATGATTATAATAGTGATTTCATAATGGATAATGCAAATACATTAAATATTCCTATTGAAGAATTTAAGACTGATATATTTGATGTGGTGGCTACCATTGAATCAAAAAGTCCATGCTATTTATGTGCTAAAATGCGTAGAGGATATCTATATAATAAGGCAAAGGAAATTGGATGTAATAAAATTGCCTTAGGACATCATTTTGATGATGTAATAGAAACCACTTTACTTAGTATGTTTTATGGTTCAGAATTTAAGACCATGTTACCAAAATTACACAGTGATAATTTTGAAGGTATAGAGTTAATTCGCCCAATGTATTTGGTTAAAGAACAAGATATATTAGCTTGGAAAAAAAGTAATGACTTGACTTTTATTAATTGTGCATGTAGATTTACTGAAGGATGTTCACTTATAAATGATGGAACAAGTAAAAGAAAAGAAATGAAAGAATTAGTTAAGCAGTTGAGAAAAATTAATCCTAATGTAGATAAAAATATATTTACAAGCCTGGATAATGTTAACTTAAATTGTGTTCTTGGATACAAAAAAGATGGAGAATATCATAGTTTTTTAGATGAATATGATAGTAAATAAAAAAAGATAAATATGTATTTATCTTTTTTATATAATTTATTTTTGTACAGATAAGCTAATTATTAAATCCATATTATCGTCATTAGCAACAATATTCTTATGTGGTTCACCACATTTTTGGCATTTATATATAATTTTATATGTATCTTTAAATTTTTCAATTCCTACTGGTTCTAATAATCCTAGGCATGAGTTACTTCTGTCACCTGGCAAGATATCCACATGTTTTGAATATAAGCAGCTTGGACAGTGATCACGAGCTGTATAATTTAACTTTTCCACAGTATAATTACAATTTTCGCATATAAAGCTTTCATCTTTCATAGTAAATTTTTTCAAACTAATCACCGAACTAATTATATCATATCTGTTCAAAATAAAGAAATAATATGGTATAATTAATTAGACTTGGAAGTGAATATGATGAATTATACAATAGAGATAAATAATTTTGAAGGACCATTAGATTTATTATTACATTTAATAAAAGAATCAGAAGTTGATATATGTGATATAAATATTGAAGAAATAACAAGTCAATATTTAGAGTACATTAATAAGATGGAAGCACTAAATTTAAATGTAGCTAGTGAATATTTAGTTATGGCAGCAGAACTTATTGAAATTAAATCATCTACACTACTTCCAAAAAGAAAAGTAGAAACAGAAGATGATTATGAAGAAGATCCAAGAGAAATACTAATTAATAGATTATTAGAGTATGAAAGATATAAAAATATTACATCATCATTAAAAGAGTTCGAACTTGAAAGAGGAAAAGTTTTTTCGAAGGAACCATATGATTTAACCGATGTAACTAATTACAATAAAGAAATAGATGAAAGTTTTAAAATGGAAGATTTAGTTGAAGCTTTTAATAAGTTATTAGCGAGAAAACAAATAGATAAACCATTAAATACAAAAATAACTTCTAAAGAATATTCAATTATTGAAAGAAGTAATCAAATAAAAAGTATACTAAAATTAAAAAGAAAAATCAGTTTTGTAGATTTATTTGATAATATAGAAAAAGATTATATTGTTATTACTTTTTTATCTATATTAGATATGGCTAAGCATGGAGAAATTGATATAAAACAGG
>JAEWBI010000049.1 GCA_023391185.1 Bacillota bacterium
TATATTGTTTGTGTAAATATAGTTTCTAAACTTACTCCTTCTTTATGCCATAATTGCTTACCAGTAATGACTTTATTCATTACATAATATAATGCAGTACTGTCACCAACAAAGATAAAATCATCAGTATATTTTTGACCTGCATCTTTTGTATCATTTAGTAATACATCTGTAAAATAGCCAGTTAAACTAAAATCTTTTAAAGACATTGTAAGCGGAGAATTAGTAGTAACTGTTACTTTTCTTTTTACTACAGCCTTATTATCACTAGAATCAGATACTGTATATTTTAATGTATATGTACCCTCTTTATCAGTATCAACTTCCCCTGATACTTTAACATTATTAGTTACATCACCGTCATAATCATCTATGGCAGTATATCCAGGATCTGTAAATTTATTACCCAAAACAACCATAATGGTTTCACCACTTTTTAGTTTAATTTCAGGTTCAATAACATCTTGAATTTCTATTGTTTTAGTAACCTTATATTGTTTGTTTTCCACAGAATAACTAAAAACAACTTGATATTTTCCAACTGCATTACTATATATATTATGAGTTACTTCAACTTTATCTGTCACATCATTACCTTTATATGTAGCTATAAAGTCATTAGTATACTCTTCACCTATTTCAAATGTTGTTCTTTTTAAGGTAACTTTAAAATCATTATGAGTAAATATTTTATATATAGCTATAAAGAATATAGTAAGTAATATTAACAGTAAAACAATATTTTTAATTTTAATTTTTCTTTTCCTCTTAACCATTTTATCACCTAACATAATTATATCACATTTTTAATTCAATTTATAACTGATATAAAAACCAAATATTAAAAATAATATTCCTTTGAAAATTTCATAAAAAGAATAACTAATTACAAAGATATCACCTAGTAATATAAATATACTAGTGATTGTAAATCCTAAAATGACGTAGTAACAGGATATGTTATATTTTAAAAAGAGACGATTTATAACTTTTGATAATAATAGTAATCCTAAAATCGTTCCTATTAAAAATGGTATTAATATTGCCAAATTATCAAATGAAGATAATGAATTAATTATTACTTCATACACACCAAGAAGCATAAGTACTGCACTACCACTTATGCCTGGAACAATCATGGTAAGCGCTTCGATAAAACCAATTAAAATTAGATTAAAGAAGTTGGTTTTAATATTTAATTCACTATTTGAAACAAAGCTTAATAAAAGAAGAATTATAAAAGGAATTACTAGTAATATAACATTTTTTTTTGAAATTGTTTTTTTAGTGACTTTTAATGTTTTTGGAATACAGCCTGTAATCATACCTATAAATAGTAACATTGTTGGAAGATAATAATTATTTAGGCAGTACATTATAAGTTTACTTGATAACATTATAGACAGTATCATTCCTAAGCCAATTATTATTAAAAATTTAAATTTTTCTTTATTAATTTTATTTATATTTGCTATTAATGATACTAGTTCCTCATAAACACCTAATGATATGGCTAACATTGCGCCACTTACACCAGGTATAATTTTACCTATTCCAATGATCACTCCTTTTAGAAAAAGGATTAAGTTTTTTTTCATTATACTCCTCCAAACAATTTACTTCTCTTTATGTAAAATTTTCTAATCAAATCAATTGGTACTACTGTTGATGCTAGTAGAAGCATAATATTAAATTCAAACATTGATAATCCGTTTGTCCTAAAAATATTACCACCATGATAAATCATTAATATTTGTATAATTATAATAAACAGAAGGACTATTAAGAATACTTTATTTCTTATGACATCTGCAAAAATATTAAGTCTACTTGTTCTTGCATTAAAGCTGTTAAATATAGCTATAAAAATAAATAATCCGAAGAAAGCAGTAAAGATAGTATTTATATTATTATTAAAAAGGCTATTTAAATAGTTAGATTTTAGAAAGATAATACATAAAAATGAAGAATAAGCACCTGTAAATATAATTTCATTTTTCATATACTTATTTATTATTCTTTCATTCCTTTTTTTAGGCTTTTCTTTCATATATTCTTTAAGAGGTGGTTCAAATGAGAAAGCTAATCCAGCTAATGTATCCATAACCATATTTATCCATAACATTTGAACAACTGTTATTGGTGATTCTATACCTATAAATGGGCCAACTATAGATAAACTTACAGCACACATGTTTACAGTTAATTGAAATATAATGAATTTTCTTATACTTTTAAAAATTGTTCTTCCAAACATTACAGCACTTTCTATAGAAGATAAATTATCATCTAATATTATAATATCACTAGCTTCTTTTGAAACTTCTGTTCCGCTACCCATTGCAAATCCTACATCTGCTTTTTTTAATGCTGGCGCATCGTTTACACCATCACCTGTCATACCAACAACCAAGTCCAATTTTTGTGCGAGATGGACTAGTCTACTCTTATCTGTTGGCATACTTCTTGCTAATACTTCAAGATTAGGAAGCATTTTTATTACTTCTTCATCTTTCATCTTGTTAAGTTCACTACTTGTTATTACTGTGCCACTTGTTAAAATGCCAACTTCCCTTGCTATATTAGTAGCTGTTTCTTTATTATCACCAGTTACCATAACAACTTTAATTCCAGCCTCTTTTAATTCGCTTACAGTTTCTTTAACATTATCCTTTATTTCATCTTTTAAAAGAAGTAAACCAAGGAAGATACTACTTTTTATAGGATCTATATCGGGATGATATCTTGAATAACTGATTGCAATTACCCTAGTTCCTTTAGCAGCTTCCATCTTTATATACTCATTTATCTTATTTTTATTTAACAAAAACTTTTCATTACTGTTCTCATCTAAATACTTAGTACAGTTATTTAAAATTACTTCTGGTGCACCTTTTATATAATTAATTTTATCCACAGTAATGGATGAATACTTATTAGTACTATTAAATTCTATTTCCCTTTCAATCTTAAAATAACTAGTACTACTTTTTATAAAATTTCTAACTGCTTTATCAGTACTATTACCACCTACTAATAACCCTTCGTCATTAATAGTAGAATTACTATAAATACATGATTTTTTTATAATATTATAATAATTAGAATTATATAGTTGTTCCTCATTATTAAATAAGTTTAAATTTGGTGAAACATAACCAACTGTGTTTAACTTTCCTTTTGTTAAAGTGCCTGTCTTATCTGTAAATAAAATATTCATACTACCCGCTGTTTCTATACCAACTAACTTTCTTACTAGAACATTTTTCTTTATCATTCTTTTCATATTAGAAGAAAGTACCAATGTTATCATCATAGGTAATCCTTCCGGTACTGCTACAACAATAACAGTTACCGCAAGTGTAACAGCGTATAACAAATGTCCAGTTACCGCTCTAATATCTGTTAATATCGCATAATTACCATCAATAATGAAAACAGAAAATAGATATGATGAAGCCACTAAAAAAGCTCCTATATATCCATATTTACTAATTGTTGAAGCAAGTGTTTTCAATCTTTGTTTAAGAGGACTATCATTAGTATTATCGCTTAGTTCTAATGAAAGTTTACCATACATTGTATCGACACCAACTTTTGTGACATACATTGTAGCTCTTTTTTGGCAAACTACTGTTCCTTTATATATATAACTATTGTCTACGCAATTAGGCATATATTTTCTTTTATATACTTCTTTTGTTTCTCCATTAATCATAGATTCATCAACAGAAATTTCACCGTCTATAACTACACCATCAGCAGGAATTTTGTCACCAGTCTCTAATAAGACGATGTCACCAACTACCACTTCTTCAATTGGTATTTCTACTAAGGTTCTATTTCTTTTAACCTTACATTTTATCTTGCTGGCTTCATCTTGCATTTTATCAAATGCTTTTTCACTACCATATTCTGATAAGGAGGAAATAAAAGATGCTAAAAAAATAGCTATTACTATTCCTACAGTTTCATACCAATCAAAGTCTTTAAAAAGTAGTACTACTTTTATTCCTAGTACTACTAATAGTATTTTTATTATTGGGTCACCAAAAGACTCAATGACTAATTTAAAAAAACTATTTTTCCGATCAATTATTAAAGAATTTGAACCGTTTTTTTTACGACTTATTAATACATCATTATCATTTAATCCATTGCTATCATATTTCATAGTTTGTCCTCCCATAGAATTATATTTCGAACAAAACAAAATATGAAAAAAATAAGGACAAATCCTTATTTTTTAATTTCAATCTTTTCTATTTTTTCTTTTTCTATATCGTGTACTATGTTATATATACATGAATAACTATGTTTACCATAAAACTTACAAAACTTTCTTATACTTGCAGATGATCTGCTATATAATTGTTTAATTTTTTCTTTTTCAACTTCACTTATAGCATTATGAGGTTTTTTGTTTTTATTACCATGTTGTAAAGAAATTGTTCCACTTAATATCTCGTTTTTTAATTTAAATAAATACTTTGTGTGATATCCCGTAATAATAGAAATTTCATCATATGTTAGATAACTATCATTTTTTAATTTCTTCGTAATAAGCTTTATAGCTTCTTCCTTACTTTTCATAATATCACCTAAAAATATTTTAACACCAAAGTAATATTTTAGCAAGATAGAAAGGAAAGTTTATTGCTATTAAATTCATTTTATTATATAATACCCTTAGATAATAGAGGTGTAGTTATGAAGAAGAATGGATTCACGATAGTTGAATTAATCGCAGTCATTGTTATTTTAGGTTTAATAGGTATTGTTATAGTACCAACAGTTAATAATACAATTGAAAAACAAAGGAAAAAGGCCTTTATAACTAGTGTTTCAGGTATACTTGCAACTGTTAAATCCGAATCACAAAATAATGGGTTCGTTACTAAAGCATACCTTTTTGATACTAATAAACTTTATGAATGTGATGAAAATGGCACTAACTGTAGTACAACTGCTTCAATAACTACTGATGGGAAAATAAAAAATGGAGAGGGTTATATTAAAGTTACTAAAGATGGTTTATTTGGGTTATATATAAAGACTAACAACTTTTGCTCTTTTAAAACCTATTTTAGTGACATTACTACAGCAGAAGATATGAGTTATTGTGATTTTGGTGATACAGTAACATACATTTTAGATAGGACTCTATATTATAATAATGATGGTTTATCTAGAAGATTTGATTTAAATAATGGAACACTAAGTTTAACAAATGAAGATTCTACTATTTTAGATCCATCTATTGAAATTGAAACTAGATTTTTAACAAGCATTAATGGTTACATTGAAGTAAGCGGGATCAATTTAAATTCTACTGAAATAGAAGGTTCATCATTTTGCGCTAAATATAATCCATATGATGAGACTGAAATATTAACTTTTTATAAGCATTTATGTGAAAACACTCCATAACTAGAATAAAAAAGCTAACAAAATATTGTTAGCTTTTTAAAATTCAATTGTTTTATATATTGTTGTTGATATAACACCACCAAATGGAGTAGCATTTAAATTATCAAATACTGTGGCAATAGATTGAGTATAGTCTACTACTGTTTCACCAGCTAAATTCATATATACATTATTTTCAATCAAATATAAAACAGATAATTCTTCTAATATATAATAATGTGATACATCTATTGGTATTGGAAGACTTGAATAAATAGAATTAATCTCTGTACTATAATTTTGAACTTCAATTGGGTCAATTGTATCAAAAACAAATCCCCAGTGAGCACTTATAACTTTTTCTTCTGAGTCAACATATATCATTAATGATTTTTGAGGAGGGTTACCTTCTTCAGGAGTATCAAATTGACCTGGTGCAACATATATATATGCCTTTGCTGCACCTTCTACAAATGATGTGTAACTGGTTGTTTCTTCCTCATCTACACCATCACACTCTCCTGTTACACTAGCATCATTATTTTGATATACCACTTCGTAATAATTAACGCACAGTTTAGCATATACAATCTTATCATCAGCTATTGTTAGATAACCAGAAAGTGGTCTAGTACCTTTAATATCTATATAACTATCTATATTTTTTACATAATTCTTTCCGTCTTTTAGTATAAAATCATTATTTAAAATGTTGGTATTATAATAATCTCTTGTTGCTTTTATATATGCAAGTCCATTATCTGCTGCAGATTTTTGTTTTCCAGTTTCTATAGTTGTACTTACCTTCGGAATGATTATTGCTATAATAACTCCTAACAATATTATGACGCCCAATAGTTCTATTAACGTAAAACCCCTATTTTTTTTCATATCATCACCTATTTTAATTATAACACAAAAAAGAGTTTTAATTTTGCATTTTATTAAGCAACTTTAACTCTTTTATTTGTATATTATTATTTCTACCAGTTCCTATTTCTATATCTGGTTTTACACTTGGACCATGATAATCGCTACCACCAGTTTCATATAAACTAAGCTCATCTCTTAATCTTCTTAAAATATTTCTATATTCTTCAGACTGATTACTATGACAAATCTCAATAGCATCTAGCCCCAGACTTTTTAAATAAATTAATTCATTTCTTAATTCTTCATAGTCCATTTCTAAAGTTATCGGATGAGCAAGTGATATATATGCACCAGCCTCCTTTAGAACTTCAATACATTCCTCTTTAGATGTTGTTATTCTATCATAGTAGGTTTTATTATAAGCCTCAACTAAGTATTTTTTAAATGCATCATTATTATCATTAGCATAGCCATATTTTCTTAATAACAAAGCTAAATCTGGTCTACCAATGTTACCTATTTTTTCAAATAGATTATTAAGCTCAAATGATGGAATATTTACTCCATATTTATTGTGCATATACTGATACATAAGTTCTATTGATCTAAAAGAATTTCTCTTTTTATCTTGAAGTAATTTAGAAAGCCTTTCATTATAAATATCCAAGTTATATCCTAATATATGCATTCGCCCTTTAGCAACAGAGGCATTTAATTCTATACCAGGAATATACATAATGCCTGGCTCACAATATCCATCTAACTTCATACAACCAAGAACAGTATCATGATCAGTGATAGAAAACACTTTAATTCCAGCCTGTTTTACCTTTTTAGCAATTTCTTCTGGTTCATAGTCACCATCTGAATAACATGAATGAATATGCATGTCTATTAGTTTGTCATTACTGTTATAGTCAATGATATTAGCGTTTTTAAACTCGTCTAATACCTTTATTAATTCTTCATCATAGTATTTTTTACGTGGATTAATTGAATTATTATTACTAATAAAACTAGATATTTTATTAATATCCACAAATTCTGAAGTTAAGTTACACTTCTTTTCATTTAGAGTAAGACTTCTTTGTTCTTTACAAATATTACTATTACTTCTTACATAAAAGTAACTTGTTTCAACTAATTTATTAATTTTATAACTACTATCTCTTCTAGGATAATTTCTAACATAATTTTTTGTTATTACTAGTGGTTTTATCTCATCAGGTTTGATTACTAAACCAGTTTCTTCTCTAATCTCTCTAACTAGTCCTGTAACAATTGTTTCATTATCATCAATTTTTCCACCTGGTAACATAAATACTCCGGCGTAATTTTGAAGTAAGATTTGATTTTTATCATTTATAATTATTAAACGACTTTTTTGTTTTCTCTCATTTACCTCATTAGATTGTAAATTACCTTCATTAATTATTATCTCTTTTGTCATACTTCACTTCCCTACTTGAATTATACCTTATCAACTGTTATAATTAAAATACAAATATCTTATGTCTATCATAACAGGAGGTTATTATGAATATTAATTTTGAATTATACAATTTATTTTATATTGTAGCAAAAAATAAGAATATTACTAAAGCAAGCAATGAGCTACATATTTCACAACCAGCAATAACAAAACAAATTAAAAACTTAGAAGAAGCTCTTGGCTTTCAACTATTTATTAGAACTAAAAGAGGAGTTATTCTTACCAGTAATGGTGAAGAAGTTTATAATCAAATTAGGGAAGCAATGAAATACATAAGAAATATTGAAAATATTTCAAATTCTTTAAATAATATAGAAGCAGGTACTATTAAGATAGGTACAGGTAAATCTTTAACAAAAGCTTTTTTAATCCCTGTGCTTGAAGTACTTCATAAAAAGTATCCAAATATAAAAGTTGAAATAGCAATAGGTCCCACTTGTGAACTTGTTAAGCACTTAAAAGATGGAAAACTAGATTTGTTATTCACAAAATTTCCTTCAAAAAAAGAAACAGGTCTTTCATACGATAAAATCGGTGATTTACATGATACTTTCATTTGTAATGGAGATTACAAAGAATTATTAGGTAGAGAAGTTACTTTAAACGAAATTTTAAAATACCCAATTATTCTTCCAACTGATTCTTCTGTAACAAGATCACGTTTAAATAAATACTTTAATGATCAGTTTATGAAAATCGACTACAAAATGGAAGTAGCTAGTTTATCACTCGTTGAGAATTTTACTAAAATTGGATACGGAATTGGTATAGCTACAAAAGAGTACATCAAAGAAGATTTGAAAAAAAATGAAGTATTTGAAATAAATATAAAACCCAAACTTTCAAAAATAGAATATGGAATTACAACATTAGAAAACACATTACTTAGTCCTGCTGCTGAAGAATTTTGTAACTTATTAAAAAAACAATAGTTTTCCACAATTCTATTGTTTTTTTATTGTAAATAAGTACTTTTGTTCTCTTTTTCCACAAAAATGTTACTTTTTTCCACATTATAATTAATAATTAGATATATTTTTTAATAAACGAAACTTTTTCCACAATATAATTATATATTCTTTATTACTATAAAGTGCATTATAGTTAAAATGATCATTAAAATAAATATGATAAAAAATAATTTTAGAACTATTTTAGTTTTAAGTAGTAATAATACTATAATTGAATCTACGCCTTCTCCTGTGACCAATACATTATCTTTAATATATACGCATCTTTTTCCATAACTTAAATTAACTTGATCTTTTCTTTTACCTTTAACATAATCAATATAGTTACCATCAGCATTAGAAATAATAGTAATAACTCTTTTATAATTTCTTCCAAAAATTTTTTTCTCATAGTTTACTTTTTGACTTGCAATAAAATCATATGTTCCTACAAAGTCTTTTTGAGACATACTAAACACCTTAAATACTTTACAATTTAGACCATTTTTCATATTATCAACTACTATATTACTCATAATCATTTTCCTATCTTATTCTAAGAATATTATAACATAAAAAAATAGAATTATATTAATTCTATTTTGCCATTTTCAATTATTTGTTCATTTACAGGATATTTTTTTTCTTTAATCAATTCATCAATTTTACTATTAAATGAATTAACAATATCAATTAAACCTTGAGCACCAATACTATCAATTATTCCATCTAAAATAATTAGATTATCAGTATCATAACGATCTCCATCACATAATCTTTTGAATAATTCTTGATAACTATCCTCGGGTACTTTAATAGCTTTTAATAAGAAATCATAGAAAGTTGCATCATATATCTTTTCAAGTGTTTCGGTATTCTTCTGATCACTTTCATAAAAACCTAATTCTTCATATTTTAAAAGAGGTATTTTTTTAGTTGCTGAGTATTGATTTATATACTCATTAAATTTAAAAGAAGTTGGAGATGTAACAACAAAATCTTTTGTCATCTTCTCTGGAACTATCCCAATATTAACTAAATACATACTTAGCGCTTGAGTAGGATCTCCTTTAAAAGTTATTACATTCATTCTATTAAGTTCCGGATACTTCTTACTAAAAGTCTCCAAATTATCATTTTTTATTAATATTACTGCCTCATTAGTAAGTGTTACTGCACCAGTAAATAAAGTTGTTTCAGGGCGCATTGATAATATTTTCTCATTAGCTATGTGTTCCTTAAAACTATCAACTATTATATAATTAGTTGCATAATAATCTGGATATAATCCATTAATAGCTGCGTAAACAACTGAGACATATTTTGAATTATATGGCATGTATTTTTCTGATTGTAGTTTTAAAGTAGCAAGTTGATTATCATCATAATTATCAATTCCATCAACTTTATCAATTCTATCTCTAACTACTATTCCCAATGAGCAATTAGGGTTCTTATACACATATGACTCTTTTCCAGAAGGAAGAACAGTTCTTTCCTCAGGAAACATATTTGCAGTTATAACAATTTTCAAATTATCTTCATTATATCCATTTTCATTAATTTGATTTCTTAATATTTTTAGTTTATCATTATAAACTCTTAATTGATCTTCATTACTTGTATCTATCATATTATCACCACTCTCATTATAACATATTAATCATAGAAATATTCATTTATTAAATCAATTGACTTTAAGTATGCAATTACCTTGTCCTCAAAAGAATCATATTTAAAAGTATTAAAATCATATTCCAAAACAAGAGTATTATCATATCCTATTATCTTTAAATAAGTTATTCCTTTAATCCACTGAATTTTATTTTTATCAACATCTGTTAAAATTTGATGATCATAAGAATTATAAAATGTATGAATATGTACATTTATTAATCTATTTAAAAGAATTTCTTTTAAATCTGTTATTCTTCCATAATCGATAAGTTCATGTCCTATATCATAAGTAAATTTTAAATCTGGAATTAATTCCAATATAGGAATCAGGTCATCTTTATTTAACCTATCTTGCTCACCTAAATCATTTAAATTTTCTATACTTAAAATTATACTATACTTCTTTTGCTTTATATAGCTATTAACTTTATTAAAGAAAGTGATACTATCCTCTATACTTTTTTCTTTAATTTGATTATAAATAGAATGATAAACAATATTTATACTTGATTGCATAATATTACTTACTTCACTTACTATATCTAAATACTTAAAATTCTTATCATCTTCATCTAAAGTAATACCATGCATTTGCAGTATCAAATTGTTTCTATGAGCTTCAAAAGCAAGATTTCTTAGATAATCAACTTCATTATCATTATTAATATTTATGCATACTTCAAAACCACCAAGATGTGATTTTTGCTTTTTTATTATATCAATTAATTCTTTGGGGCTTTTAGACATAAATTTATAATTTATACTCATTAATACTTTCAATATAGTCACCTCTTATTATAATTATAACATATAAATAATAACACTAAAAAAGACAAATATAATTATTGTCTTTTTATATAACCTCAACTATTCCCAATATTAATATTCCTATAAAAATAGTAAGTATAGCAATATACTGTAAATAGTTTAATTTTTCTTTCAAAAAAATTCTAGATAGTAAAACAGATAAAGCACTATAGCACGCTATTACAGGGACTGTTATTACTGAATGAGAAGAAACTGCAAAAACATATGTAAATTGACCAAATGTTTCAAATAAAGCAGCATATATCTTGTTTTTTTCTCTTTCAATCTTAATCGGAACATTTTTCTTTTTTAAAAATAGCATTATCACAATTGCATACATAAAGAAAGTATACTCATAAGCTACTAAAGCTACTTCTTCTGTTATTAACTCTAATTGATCTAAGTAGATGGAATCTAAAAAAGTTCCTAAACCGTCAAAAATACAGTACATAATTGGGAAAAATACTGCCATTATTGTTATATTTTTAAATATCTTTTGTCTATTACTTTTATCATAATATACTTCAAATAGAGATAATGAAGTAACTCCAATAAAGACTGTGATTATCCCAATTATTTCTAATTTTGATAATGATATATTAAATATTAAACAAAGAAGAATTGAGGTAATAATTCCAGAAGAATTTTGAATAGGAGAAGATATTGAAAGTTCTAAATATTTTAATCCTTTATACCCGATAACCATTGATGTAATGTAACATAAAGAAACAGGTAAATATTTTAATATATCAATAATATTTATATTTGTTTTATTCAAAAATAAGTATGCTGTTGCATGTATTCCCATAATAGTTCCAACTGCTAAACCTGTTTTTAAATGACTATACCTATCGTTTTCATTATTACCTTTTTTATAAAACAAATCAGCAATTCCCCAAGCAAAGAAAGTCATAAGTGCATACATAAACCACATTTTTATCACCTATTTAATTCTAACATATTTTTTTTACTGTGGAAATAAGAATAATAGAAAAAGGAAGAACTAAA
>JAEWBI010000051.1 GCA_023391185.1 Bacillota bacterium
AAAAAGATTAAAGAATTATCAAAAGGTAATCAACAAAAAATTCAGTTTATAACTGCAATTATTCATAAACCAAAATTAGTAATTCTTGATGAACCATTCTCAGGCCTTGATCCATTCAATGTTGAACTATTTAAGAATCAAATTGAAGAAATGGCTAAAAGCGGTAGTATGATAATTTTCTCATCACATCGTATGGAACATGTTGAATTATTTTGTAAAAAATTAGTTATTCTAATGCGTGGCAAATCTGTTTTAGAGGGATATTTAAAAGATATTAAAGAAGCATATCGTAAGAAAAACATTATGATTAAAGGTAATGTTGATATAGAAGAAATTGAAAAAGTAAAAGGTGTTGTTAGTGTAACTAAAGGCGCTGAAGAAATCGAAGTTAAAATCGAATCTAACGATATAGCAAATGATGTATTTAAAGTTGTATCTAAGTCAAAAGAGATTACTAAATATGCAGTTGAAGAACCATCCTTAAATGAAATATTCGTAACAAAGGTAGGTGAAAGTTATGAAAAATAAATTAAAATTTTTGATAGGTAATAGTTTAGGTCGAAAAGTTAAAACTAAATGGTTTAAAATTGTCAATGTTCTTTTAGCTTTAGCTATAGTTGCTATTTGTAATATTGATAGTATTATTAGTTTCTTTGGTGGTGACTTTGACGAGAAACAAAAGATTTATGTAATTGATAATACTGGAGTAGCATTTGATTCATTTAAAGAGCAAATGATGCTTACAACCTCAAGTGAAACAGAGGAAGATTTAGATTATGAAATAACTCTTTATGAAGAAGATGAAGATTCTGCTAAAGAAATGGTTAGTGAAAACAAAAGAGATTTAGTAGTTGTTTTTGATAATGATGAGCAAAAGGTTTTAGCAGTTAAATTAATTTCACAAGAATATATTGATATTTTAGATAATCAATATTTAAGTAATTCAATATATAATACAAAAGTAATGCTTGCTATAGCAAAATCAAATATTTCAGCTGCAGAACTTGCTAATATTTATTCTACTGTTGATGTTGAAAGAGTAATATTAGATGAAACTAAGAACACTGAAGATGAAAGTATGGAAGTTATTATGTCTACAGTATTTCCTGTAGTTATATTGCCATTCTTTATGCTTGTAATATTCTTAGTACAAATGATTGGTGCTGAAGTTAATGAAGAAAAAACTACACGTGGTATGGAAATAATTATATCAAGTGTTTCTCCAGCAACTCATTTCTTTTCAAAAATAGTTGCAAGTAATTTATTTGTAATAATTCAAGGAACACTATTATTTTGTTTTGGTGCAGCTGGTTTACTAATTAGAAAACTAGTTGGTGGAGACATAATATCTGGTGGTGTATATAGTTCAATAACTGATATGCTTAGTAAAGCACTAGATACTGCTTTTGTAGATAAACTAGTTTATATAATTCCATTAACATTAGTATTAATGTTATTAACATTCTTAGCTTATTCTCTATTAGCTGGAGTACTTGCTAGTATGACAACTAATATTGAAGACTTTCAACAAGTTCAAACTCCAATTATGTTAGTACTTTTAGTAGGTTATTATTTAGCTATGTTAGCTGGTACATTCAATGGAGCAATATTTATTAAAGTATTATCTTTTGTACCATTTATATCCGCTATACTAGCACCATCATTATTGGTGTTAGGACAAATTGGAATAATAGATGTAGTTATATCAATAATAATTATGATAGGTACAATTTACTTACTAATTAAATATGGACTTAAAATATATAAAGTTGGTATTTTAAATTATTCTTCTAATAAATTATGGAAGAAAATGTTTAAAGCTATGAAAAACTAAAAATAATTTTTATAAAAGGAAACAATTTTGTTTCTTTTTATTATACAATTTTCCGTTAATTGTATAAAATATAGTATGATTATTTAATAGGAATTAAATAATCATATACTAACATAGCTTAAAAAAAACATCACTCTTTTCAAAAAGTGGTGTAATTGCTTATAAAAAAAGGATTTTATATAAAAAAATATTGCTTTTTTGTATACAAGATGTAAATTATTATGCTATAATTAACTTATAGTTATGGTAGAGGTGATAGTATGGATGAAGTATATGAAAGAAGTATATTGCTAATCGGACCAGTCAATAGTAATAATAATGCTATTGCTAGTTTACTTAGTGAAAAAACAAATATGCCTACTGTTTCGCTTGATACTGCTAGAGAAAAATACTATTGTGACTTAGATTATGATAGAGAATATGCAAATAAACTTAAAAGAGAAGGTGGCGAATTAGCTAGATATGAATATAGTAAGCCTTTTGAGGCTCATTATATAGCTAATTTTATTTCAAACATAACAGAAGGTTCTGTAATAAAATTTGAGGCTACACAAACTGTTTATGAACAACCAGAGTTATTTGCTAAGGTATATAATTGCATCAGTAAGTTTGCTAATGTAATATTGTTGCTGCCAGATATTGATTTACAAGATTGCTGGAAACAGATAAATAGAACCTGTAAAATTCCAGTAGGATCTGATTTGTCCAAACTAAATTGGCATTTAGTAAGTAGTCCATGTAATAGTAATTTAGCTACATACACAGTTTATATGTGCGGTAGAGATAAAGAAGAAATAACAGATGAAATATTAGAATATGTTAATAGTAAACAAAAAGAAAGTGTTAAGCATGTTGCTTAGCACTTTTTATTATATTCATATTTATTTTTATCAAACCAAAGCAATAACTTTTTACTTTTTTCACTGACAACGGCATATCCAATATTATCATTATGTAAATCTCTATAATCTTCATATGGAATCATAGCATATCCTTTAAACTCTTTTACTCGCACTTTATACTCATTTAATAATTTTTTATTATTTTCATTTATGATTACTCTCGCTTCTTTAACAGTCCAGTTTTCTATTAAATTAGCTCGTTTAAGTTCTAGGCATATACATAAAATAAGTAAAACAAGTATAAATATAGATACTATAATATTTGTAAAACTAGGGATATATGAACTAAGACCAATTGTTATACTTGCAGTAATTGTAGAAATAACCACTATAACCATTTGTAAAGTTGAAAATTTAATATCAAGGTCTTTTAATAAAATCCTTATATAATTATCATTAATATTTATTTTGAACATATTTTTAACCCCCAAACATTTTATATTAAATCTTTATTAATTATATCATAATCATATATCTATTCCAATGCATAAAAAAATATAGTGTGTAAACTATTGTTTACTTTTAAACTATATTTTATAACTTATAATTTATTATATTGTTTTGTGATTGCGAACATATACAAGAGTTTTAGCAAAAACTTCATCATCTTCATATAAGCTTTTATCATATTCGTGCCATACATCAGCAACAGTTTCAGCACCAGCATCTATTATTTGTTGGAATGTTTTTTTTCTTAAGGCAATATTATTTGCTTGATCTTCCCATCTTATGAAACCTTTATCATCATAAATTTTGGCTTGAATATCAGCTTCAAGTTTATCACAGTGATATGCAAATAACGCTTCTTTAGTTTTTTTTGAATCAAATTCTAGTATAAGATTAATAAGTTCCTCTTTCTTTACTAGATCACCAATTACGGTAAGAATAGCCTTATGTCCTTCGATTAATTTTTGTTCTTTAGTAACATTATCGTAAGGAGTAATATCACCAATTATAACTTCTTCTAGTTCATGAATAACTAGCATTTTCATTACCTTGTTGATGTCAATTTCGTATTTAAACTCTGAATCTAGACCTATTGCTAAAATACACGTTCCATAAACATGTTCAGCTATACTTTCTAATCTTTCACTACTTACATTCCAGTGTTTATTATCCCAAACACTTCTTATTTTATATTTTAAAGTATTAGCAAGCAAATAAAACCTCATTGCATTTTCTATTCTTTTTTCATCCATCTTATAAAACCCTCCGACAATTTTATTATACTATGAATTTACAAATAATCAATAATATATATAATGCATAAATTTTTTATTATTAGGTAATCATAAAATATCATTATATATGACCGATAAAATAGTTTTTATAAGTTAACTATTTCATTTTATATAAATTGTGTTATAATAACTTAAAAACGGAGGATTTATGTTAAAAAAGAAGATAAAATTTGAATTTAATTATTGGATTTATGTACTAGGAGCTGCATTATTAGTATCTATAGTATGTAATTTAATATCTCTTTCTCCTGAGAAAAAAGAAGAAGTTAAGTTTGTTACTGATCAAAATATAGTTTTTTTTGGAGATTCAATTACCGAGGCTTACAAAGTAGAAGAGTTCTTTCCCGATACATTTGTTGTCAATAGTGGTATTGGCGGAAATAGAACAAAACAATTACTTGATAGAATTAAGCAAGATGTTTATTCTTATAATCCATCTAAAGTATTTATTCTTATAGGAATAAATGATTTAAATGGAGGTGTTTCTGAGAAAGAAATATTAGATAATATTCAAAAGGTTATAAACGGAATTAAAATAAACAGAAAGTACGCTAATATATATATAGAATCCATTTATCCTATTAATAGGGATATGTTTAATAAAGTTAAATTTCCTTTTAATGGTGATATAACTAATGATAAAATAAAAGAGATAAATATAAAGATAAAGGATATATGTAAAGAAAATGATGTTACTTACATAAATGTTTATGATTCTTTACTTGATGATGGCGGAAATTTAAAAGAAGCATATACAAAAGAAGGCTTACATCTAACTGATCTAGGTTATTTCAAGGTTACAAAAGTACTAGAGGATTACATCGAAGAATAAATTAATAGGGAGAGAATATATAAATGATTGAATTTAATAATGATTTAATCTCTAAAATTGTAATAATAGGCTCATATAGGAAGAATTTTGATGAGATTATCTCTACTAGAAGAAAGTTTATTGATGCAGGATTAGATGTTTTATCTCCTATAAGCGATGAAATAGAAAATTCTGATTCTGGTTTCATTATATTAAAAGGTGATGAAAGTAGCTCGCCATCTGAATTACAAAATATAGTATTTAATAAAATAGAGCAAGCAGACTTATTATATGTTTGTAATAATAATAAATATATTGGTTTTTTAACTGCAGTTGAAATAGGTTATGCTATAAGAAATGCCCATTTAATATATTTTTCTAATGATACGGATGAAGCAGTTATGAAAGAACTAGTAAATGGTAGAATAATATCAGTTGATGACTTAATAGACGAAATAAAAGAATATAATTATAATGCTTTAAATTTAAGTCAAGAGAAAATATTTAAAATAAAAAAGTTAACTAAAATGTAACTGATGAAGAAAAATTCATCAGTTTTTTTAAATAAAAAACAACTTCTAGAAAGAAATTGTTTTATAAAATATTCAAGTAATTAAAACTTGAATGTATTTTTTATGGTGTCCCTGGTAGGACTCGAACCTGCATCTATCCCTTAGGAGGGGATTACTCTATCCTGCTGAGCTACGGGGACATAACTATATTTTAACATAGTTTTATATTATTTTAAATAAAAAAATTATATTAAGTAAATTTTAATATTTTTTTATTTTACTATTTATGAATGTCAATATAATAGGAATTATTGATATAACTACTATCGCTATTATTATCATGCTGAAATTTTCTTTGACGAAATATATATTTCCAAAGAAGAAACCAAGCCCATACATAAGTGAAATCCACAAAACTCCACCAATTACGTTATATAGCAAAAAAGTTTTATAATTCATTTCACTAATTCCTGCTACAAATGGTGCAAATGTTCTAATAATTGGAACAAAACGCGCTATTGTTATGGCGCTTTCACCATGTTTTTTAAAAAATGTATGTGTTTTATCAATATACTCCATTTTTATAAAACGAATCTTTTTTTTCTGTCTAATTTTTTCTCCTAGAAAGCGACCTACACTATAATTAGCTGAATCTCCAAGTATAGCGGCTAAATATAATAAAATTAATGTTAATAGAGGATTTATTGCGCCTGTTTTAGCTATTATTGCCCCAGCTGCAAATAGAAAAGAATCTCCTGGTAAAAAAGGTAGTATAACTACGCCTGTCTCAATGAATATAACTGCAAATAAAAATAAATAAGTAAGAATAGGTAGTTTTCTATAATTATCTCTATATATTTATCAATATGTAAAAAATAATCAAGTAATGCCATAATTCACCTCTATTAATTTATATGCTTAAACCTTTTAATATATTGATAAACTAATAAATAGAAGTAGATTATTGCAAAAATAAAACTAGTATATAACTAGTTTTAAATTTAATGTTATTAAATTAGTTAGCGTATTTAATTAAATTTAATATTAAGAATAAATATAAATAATTAGTAGCATAACTTAATCTAAATCTATATGAAGAACTAAATTCATATAAAGCAACACATTTATCAACGGCGCTTACTAACCAACTTTCCAAGTATTTTGGAATGGCAATATTAATAGGAAACATATGTGACTTTATAATATCACGTTCTAAATTGTTAAGTTCAAACATATTATCAGCATTTCTAACCGCATACTTAGGATGTGTAAAGGTAGATAAAAATCTATCCATACTTGTTCTATCTTCGCTACTCATAAAAAAATCATGTAGTAATCCTGCACGAGCAACTTCGCTAGTATGAAGTCTTAATGCTTTTGAAACTAAATAAGAATAATATGAAACTCTCATAGAATGAAGCATTCTAGAAGTTCCGTGATGTTCTATTTTATCTATTTCATTAAAGTGTTTATTATCCAATATATCTTTAACTAATATATAATATTCATTGTCTTCAGTAATTTGATTCAACTTATTTCACCTCAGTAATTTACTATATTATATCACTGTAGATGATTTTTTATCATAAAAATCGTACAGTTTTTTTTCATTTGACAGTTTTAATTTTACACTAAGACGAAAATAAATGCAAATTTAGTGCAAAGTATTCACTAATTATTAAAGTAGTGTTATAATTAAAAAGAGCCTATCAGTTCTCTAACTGATAGTTTTTTTGTTTTTGTTTAGGGAGGTAAAAGTATGACAAAATATGTATTTGTAACAGGTGGTGTTGTATCAGGTCTTGGAAAAGGTATTACAGCGTCATCATTAGCTCTTTTATTAAAATCACGTGGATATAAGGTTTTTATGCAAAAATTTGATCCTTATATAAATGTTGATCCGGGTACTATGAATCCAATTCAACATGGTGAAGTATTTGTTACCTATGATGGTTCAGAGACTGATCTTGATTTAGGTCATTACGAAAGATTTATAGATGAGGAACTTAACTATACTTCTAATATTACTAGTGGTAAGATTTACTCATCAGTAATTGAAAAAGAAAGAAAAGGCGACTATTTAGGCGCTACTGTTCAAATGGTTCCACATATTACTAATGAAATTAAAAACAAAGTATATGAAGCAGGTTTAACTTCAAAAGCCGATATAGTTATTACCGAAATAGGAGGTACGGTAGGTGATATAGAATCACAATCGTTTATTGAAGCTTTAAGACAAATTCAATATGAGAAAGGTAGTAAGGATACATTCTTTGTACATACTACATTAATTCCATATATATATGGTTCTGATGAACTTAAAACAAAACCTACACAAAATAGTGTAAGGGATTTAAGAAATATGGGTATTAGACCAGATGCACTTGTATGTAGGGCACCATTTAATACTGGCGATGCTATAAAGAAAAAGTTATCGATGTTTTGTTCTGTACCAGCAGAAAATGTTATAGATTCTGTTGATGTGAAAAATATATATCAAATTCCAATTAACTACTATGAACAACATTTTGATGAGATTGTTTTAAAACAATTTGAATTACCAGTTAAGAAAGCTAATTTAAAATATTGGGAAGATCTAATTAAAACAGTTGATAATTTAAAAGATGAAGTTGAAATTGCCCTAGTAGGAAAATATATTGAACTTCATGACGCTTATATATCAGTAGCAGAGTCTTTAAAAGCAGCTGGATATAAATATAATCGCAAAGTTAATATCAACTGGGTTGATTCAGAAACTTTGGAAAATCCAGATGTTAATCTTAAAGAAGTATTTAAAAATTCTAAAGGTATACTTGTTCCAGGGGGATTCGGTTCTCGTGGTATAAATGGTAAAATAAAAGCAATTAACTATGCAAGAACTAATAAAGTGCCTTTTTTAGGTATATGTTTGGGCATGCAACTTGCAGTTATAGAATTTGCTAAGAATGTAGTAGGCTTAGAAGATGTTAATTCTACCGAATTTGATTCTATGTGTGCTAATCCAATAATAGATTTAATGTCAGATCAAAAATCTATCATTAATATGGGTGGAACCCTTAGACTTGGTAATTATGAATGTACACTTACACCAGGAACCTTAGCACATAAAATTTATAAGGAAGATAAAATTCTTGAAAGACATAGACATCGTTACGAATTTAATAATAAATATAAAGAAATGTTAGAGGAAAAAGGATTAGTATTTTCTGGAAGAAATGAAGCTGCTAATTTAGTAGAGATTGTTGAATTACCATCACATCCATTCTTTATTGCGGGACAATTCCATCCGGAATTTAAAAGTAGACCAACTAGACCGCATCCTTTATTTGATAATTTTGTTAAAGCAAGTATCGACACAAAATAAGAATTACAAAACAGTAATTCTTTTTTTTGGATATTAGTGTTATAATGTAGATGGTGCATATTATGAAAAAGAAAAAATTATTAAAATACATTATAATACTAATCTTTACAATTTTGACGACTTTTTCTTTAGTTGTTAATCTAGATATAAATAATATTATTATAGATAAGAAAAATGATAACGTTATTTTGATGTTAGTAGTTGGACTATTTATATATAAATTATTTAATAGTTATTACTTAAAGAAAAAAAAGAATAGTCCTTGGTTTATTTTCTTGGCAGTTCTATTTTCTATATTTGTGGTAGTAGGATATAGTTATGATCAGACCGATAGTTGGGATTTATGTTTTAGTAAACCTATATTTTGGTTTTTAACTTTTGTAAGAATCACAGGTTACTATTTATTATTTAACTGTGTTATCCATAAGTTTTATGATTTTATGAATAGTAACATTCAAAAAGATTTACCATTTACAAATAAATTAAAAGACTTAGTAGATAAAAAGCCTTTTATAACAAGTGTAGCAATTATGCTTATATGCTGGCTTCCATATATAATTAGTTTTTATCCAGCTATACTTTCACCAGATCCATCAAATCAAATTAAACAGTTTTTTGGTATTCATACAAAATATATGGATAGTGTTGATTTAATTGATGAAAGTGTGACTATTACTAACCACCACCCAGTACTTCATACTGTTCTTCTAGGTGGTTGTACAAAAATAGGTATGGTTTTATTTGATTCTACTAATATTGGTTTATTTCTATATAGTATTATTCAAATAATAATTTTATTATCAGCATTAGCATTTACAATTAAATACATGAATAAATTAAATGTTCCTTATTATATTAAGTTTGGTGCTTTAATTATTTATAGCTTAGTACCTATTTTCCCACTATACGCAATGAGTGCTGTTAAAGACACTATCTTTACAGCTTTAGTTATAATATATATGATTAATATATATGACCTTATTAAGTATCGTAATACTTTAAAATATAGTAATAGAAAGTGCTTATTATTAGTTCTTTTACTATTTACTATTATGCTTATGAGAAATAATGGGTTATATTTAGTTGTTCTATCTTTTCCATTTTTATTTATAATTGAAAAAGAAAATAGAATTAAATTAATTATGATATTAGTTCTTCCAGTAGTTTTGTATAATAGGTATGAAGATGTAATTCTTCCATATTTTAAGATAACTGAGGGAAGTATAAGAGAAATGTTATCGATACCATTCCAGCAGTCAGCTAGATATGTTAAAGAGTATAGTTATGATTTAGATGTTGATGAAATAAGCGCTATTGATAATGTTCTTAAAATACATACTTTAGCTGAAAGATATAATCCAATTTTAGCTGATCCTGTAAAAAATGAATTTAATAAATATACAACTGATGAAGAGTTAAGTGCATATTTTAAACAGTGGTATAAAGGATTGCTAAAACACCCTGATTCATATATACAAGCTACAATAAATAATATATATGGCTATTTTGATCCAAATACTTCAAACTGGTATGTATATTATCGATATGATAGACGTCTTAGCCAAGAGGGGGATACCTTTAATTATAGTTTTAATAAACTAAGAGGTCCAAGAAATATACTTAGTAGTTATGCATTATCATTTCCATATCTTCCAATATTAGGAATGATAGTAAATATTGGTTTTAATGTTTGGATATATATGTATATGTTTATGGTTTTAATAAAAGACAAAAAGTATAAATATTTAATATATTTAGCGCCAGTAGTATCATTAGTACTGGTATGTATTGCATCACCTGCTAATACATACTTTAGGTATGCTATGCCGTATATCTTTGCTATGCCAGTTATGGTAGCAATTTTTATAGATATAATAAGTAAAAAAGAGGAGTGTTAATATGTTTGGAAAAAAAGAGAAAAAGACTGTTGCAGTTTTGATACCTTGTTACAACGAGAGCAAAACAATTGAAAAAGTAGTAAAAGATTACAAAGAAGTCCTACCAGAAGCAGATATTTATGTATATGATAATAATTCAAAAGATCATACTGATGAAATTGCAAAAAAAGCTGGAGCTATTGTTAGATATGAGTATCGCCAAGGAAAAGGTAATGTTATAAGAAGCATGTTTAGAGATATAGATGCAGATTGTTACTTAATGATAGATGGTGATGATACATATCCAGCAGAAGATGCTCGTAAGATGGTTGATTTAGTTCTAGAAGGAAAAGCAGATATGGTAATAGGTGATAGATTATCTAGTACATATTTTACTGAAAATAAAAGAGCATTTCATAATCTAGGAAATAAAATGGTTAGGTTTTTAATTAATAAGCTATTTAATAATAATGTTAAAGATATTATGACAGGCTATAGAGCATTTAGTTATGAATTTGTAAAAGGATTCCCTGTTTTATCAAAAGGATTTGAAATAGAAACAGAAATGACTATTCATTCAGTTGATAAGAACTATATGTTAGTAGAAGTTCCTGTATCATATAGAGATAGACCAGCTGGAAGCGTTTCTAAATTAAATACGTATAGCGATGGTTTTAAGGTATTAAAAACAATCGCAACATTATTTAAAGAATATAAACCAGCCTTCTTCTTTAATATTTTTGCTAGTATATTCTTAATCATATGTTTAATATTAGGACTTCCAGTTTTTATTGAATATTTCAATACTGGTTTAGTACCAAAATTTCCAAGTCTAATAGTAGCTGGTGTATTTTTAACAATTTCACTTCTACTTTGGATAACAGGTATTATTCTTGAAGTTATTGTTAAAAAACATAAACAATTATATGAATTAATGATGAATCAAATAAAAAGATAATTTTAATTATCTTTTTTTTGTTGAAAATACATTTATTTTATTATGTTTTTAATAATTTTACATATAATGAGCACAATAAAATTATAATTATGCGTTTACATCAATAATCTTTTATGATAAAATTTACCAATGGATAGGATGGCAGATATGAGAAAAAAGAATTTTAAGGGGTTTACATTAATAGAACTTTTAGCAGTTATTTTAATATTAGGAATAATTGCTTTAATAGCAGTACCAGTAATTTCAAGAATGATTAAGGAAAGTAAAAGAGGTGCATTTGAAACATCCGTAAATAATATTTTGGATGTACTTGAGAATACTTGTAATATACAAACAATGAACAATGAAGCAGTAACATCAAAGTATATCTTTGCAAATGGCGAAGTATCACCCGCAATAGATATTAAGGGTAGTTTGCCAAAAGATGGTACTGCTACAGTTGATTTAAACTGTAAGGTTGCAGCTAAATTAACTAATGGTAATTTCACAGCTGTAAAAACTATTGCAGATGATGGTATAGCTGTAGTAGATGGAAATACATTAGAACAGCCTACTGTATTATTTGACACAAATGGTAATTCAGATTATTCTAAAACTGCAAGCATAAAGATAACTGTAAGTGATGAAAGCGGTCTTGATGAAAGTAGTTTAAAATACTTATGGAATATAACAACCAATATACCTGACGAAGCAAGTTTTACAAATACATTTTCAAACAATGATACTATAAGTTCACCTAGTGACGCAAATGGTGAATATTATTTATGGATATTAGCAAAAGATACTAGTGGTAACACAGCAATAACAAGAACTAGTGTATTTTATTTAGATAATACAAGTCCTGTTATAAACTTAAATGGTAGTAATCCAGCCACAATTAATTTAGATGATACTTATGTTGATGAAGGTGCTTCGGTAACTGATAATATAGATAAAAGTATATCTATAGTTACTACAGGTACAATAAATCCTAGCATTGTAGGGACATATAGTATGACTTATAGTGCTACAGATACAGCTGGAAATACTACAAGTATTACACGTGAAATAAATGTTATTGATACTGTTTTGCCTACTGTATCATTTGGAACAAATGGAAATAATACATATGCAAAAATGAGAAATACGACAGTAACAGTTGATGATAATGGTGTAATTGATACAAGTAGTTTAAAATACTTATGGAATACTAGTACAAGTACTCCAACTGAGGATTTATTTACTACTATATTCACTAATGGAGATACAATTACTACTCCAAATAATTTAACAGGTGGTTATTATTTATGGATATTAGCTAAAGATACTAGTGGTAATGTATTAATATCAAGAACTGATGTTTTTAATTTGGATAATCAAATTCCAGTAATAACATTAAATGGTAGTAGTTCATTAACAGTTAATTTAGGATCTTCTTATACTGATGCCGGAGCTTCAGCTACTGACAATATAGATGGTAGCATTCCAGTAACAATTACAGGTACAGTAAATCCTAATAGTGTTGGAACATATACTATTACTTATAATGCTACTGATACAGCTGGGAATAAAGCAGTTTCAGTCATAAGAACAATTAATGTCATAGATGTTAGTGCACCAGTTATAACGATGCTAGGAAGTAATCCAGTAAATATTAATATTGGTAGTAGTTATACTGATGCCGGAGCAACTGCAATAGATGATGTTGATGGTAATGTAACTAGCAAGATAACAACAACTAGTACAATAAATATTAATGCTTTAGGTAGTTATACTATTACATATAGAGTAACTGATTTGGCTGGAAATACAGCTACTGCAATTAGAACTGTAAATGTTATAGATACTGTTTTACCTACTGTAACATTTGGTACAAATGGTAACGGTACTTATGCAAAAACAAGATCTTCTGTTGTTACTTTAAGTGACAACGTTGCTGTAAATTCTGGTAGTTTAAAATACTTATGGAGTACTAGTACAAGTGCGCCAAGTGAAGCTTCATTCACAACAACATTTACTAATGGCGGAACTATAAGTAGTCCAGCAGGAGTAACTGGTATTTATTACTTATGGATACTTGGAAAAGATACTAGTGGAAATACAAGAATTGCAGGAAGTAACGCATTCTATTTAGATAATACAGTTCCAGTATATAGTAGCTATGCAATTACAAATGTTACTAGTAGTGGTTATGATGTATATGTATATGGAGTAAGCGATGCACACATAGGAATAAATAGAGTACAATTTCCAACATGGACAGAATATAATGGTGGAGATGATATGCAACCAAGCTGGGAAACTAATGCAGCAGCTAGTGGAACAAACCTTGGAAGTGGAACATGGTATTATAGAGTAAATGTTAGTGCTCATAACAATGAATCAGGAGTATACAATACACATGTATACATTTATGATAGTGCTGGTAATACTACAGCTTTTGCAGCTTCACAAACAACAGTGCCTCCTAGTGTATACTATTTAGTTGATGTAGTTAATGTTGGAGACTTTATAAGTTATACAGGTAATAATGGGTGTACAAATTGTAGTGGGCAGAGTGTATCTTGTTATGGAGGATATGCTAATACTTATAATGGATGGAGAGTTATTTCAAAAAGTGGAAGTGGTGCTTCAGGTACAGTTTCGATAGTAGCTGCTGGTACAACAGAATGTATCGGTTCTAATGGAGGAACAAATGGTGCTGCATATAATACTCTAGCAAATAAATATTTAAATACAACTTATGCTGCTAGTGCTAGAAGTATTAACTGTAATGACGCTTTACCATATTCTGCAGCAGCATGTACAAACTATACAACTTATGTTGCAGATTCAATGATCCAACCAGGAGGATTCTATTATTTCGCAACACCATACTCAGGAAGTACATCAGTATACTGGGCGATTGTAGAATCTGGTAGATTTAATACTAATGGTGGCTATACATTCGGTTTAAGACCTATAATTAACTTTAAATCAGGTGTAATAAAAACAGGTGGTAGTGGAACTAACGCTTCACCATATACAATATCTATTCAGTAGATATGTTAGTAAAATATTAATTAAATTTTATATATTTTAAACCAGTGAAAAAAGCACTGGTTTTTTATTTATTAATAAAGTGTAAGAACTAATAAATTATTTTTCAATATGTAATTTAAATTATAACTATTTTGTGTTATAATAAAACAATATTTTTTAAGGAGTGATATAGATGGATTTTAATGAAGAAGATAAGAAAAAAATAAAAATTGCTTCTATTATTATAGGTATATCTATTATTATAAGTATCATTTCTCTATTCGTTGATAATAATGGCAATAGTAAAATGAATAATATAGCTAAAGAACTTGGAAAAAATTATTATAAGACCAGTCTTTATGATACATTAAAAACAAATGGAACAAGTTTGCTAAGTCTTTTTAAAGATGATGGATATAAGGTTAATTTACAAACACTACTTGAAGATAATAAAGATTATGTTTCATATTTTGTTAGTGATGATAAAGCGTGTAACTTAGAAGATAGTTATATAGTTATTTATCCTAAGAAACCTTATAAAGAGGGTAATTATAAAGTAAAAACTTATTTAGATTGCGAGTAGATAATATGAGAAATAAATTATTTATATTTGGTTTTATATTGTTTATGTTATTTATTGGAATAGATAAAATAAATGCTGCTTCTTGTGATAAATATGGCTGTGCTTCATGTATTTATAAAATTAGTAATTATGATGTAAAATATGACATTACTAGTAATGGTAATGACATAACTGTTAATTTTGATACAAAAAAAACAGACGATATTAAAGGTGATTACAAATTCACTAATAACTTAGAAAACGCTTCTTTTAAAAGCGGTGATGAAATAGTATGTCCTTCTAATATATATGTAGTATATGGAATGAGCGGAACTAAAATCACAGCTAAATTATATAGTGAAAGTAAAGAAAATAGTATTAAAGCAGTTTTATCAGAAACTTCAACAGATAATAACAAAACAATAACTGGTGGGGTTAGTAAAAATACTAATTCTAACGGTACTATTCTTAATGATAATCAAGAAAGATGTTCTATTTTTTCCAGTGATTTTATTGAATTTATGCAACTAATGTTAGATTATATTAGAATAGCTGGATTAGTTCTAGCAGTAGTTCTTAGTATAATGGATTACACCAAAGCAATATTTGGTAGTGATGATAAAAGTAATGAGAAAGCCAACAAACGTTTTGCAACTAGATTAATAGTATTAGCTTTATTGTTTTTAATACCAGCAGTAATTAATTTTGTTTTGAATTTATTTAATATTCAAGGTTCTGGGGATAATGGAACATGTGGTATATACTAAAAAAGAAAAGATAATGTAAACTATCTTTTTTTTGTTATTTTATTATGCTATAATTTAGTTAGTAAAATAGTGAGGTAGATTATATGAGAGATTTTTATGAGGCAAATAAGGGTGCCTTAAAAACGGCAATTATAATGATTCTAATAACAATTATTATTTTAATTATTACAAGTTTTATGGATAATAACTCAAAAACAAAAACGCCAAAAGAAGCTTTAGAGGCACTAGCAGTATTATATTATGAAAATGAATTTTACCCAAGTTTAGATCAAATGGATTTAGAATCTAAAACATCTCTATTAGAAAAGTATTCTAAATCAGGATTAAAAATATCATTGCGAACATTTCTAGAAAATGTTACGGATATTAATGGAGAAATATTCTTTAACGCTAAGAAAAAAGTAAATTGTGATGTAGATTATACATATGTAAAAATATATTCGGTTTATCCATATGCTAAGTCAGACCATAAAGTTGAAGTTACTACTGACTGCGAGTGGAATGTTGCTACTAAAGTAGACAATGCAGATAAAAAAACAAATTTAAATGGTTATGAGACAGAGTAGTGGGGGAAATAAAATGAAAAAAATTATTACGACTTTAATCTTTATTATGTCAATGATTTTTATTGGTACATACAAGGTTGATGCAGCAAGTAGTGTAGATTTTTATACTGAATGTAACTATAAATATACACTTAATGCTGACCAGTCAAAAACTGGCGATAATATAACTTTATATTATAGTGGGATGAATGATAGTGATGGCGATGAGATAGGATTAGTCGCATTTGGAACTGAGTATGGCTATGTAATGGATTATTCATATACTAATGAAGGATTCTTCACATTTGGAACTGAAGACTATACTGGAACATGGTTTAAGTTTTCTAATGGTGAAACAAGTTCACCTATAACAAGTTTTAAATCTAATTATACTGCGACAGGACAATGTCCAAAATATTTATATGCAGAGTTTACCAGTGAAAGCTGGGGAAAAAAGTATTATAAAATGATGTTTTCTAATACAAAACCAGATATATGTGTTGCTGGAGATGCAAAATGTAAGATTTTAGGTGAATCTTCTGGCACAGTTAAAAAAATAACATATTATGAAGGCGAAGAATTATGGGAAGAAACATATTCTGGAAAAAATACTTGCGATAATTTACATGTTAAAATTTATATAGCTGGTAAACAGTTTAAAACAGATTATGAAAATGCCTTAGGATCTAGTTATACTTCTCTAGCGGTTACTGGAGAGGCAGTAAAAAATGTTGATTTTGGAGATATATACAACATTGTTAACGGGAACAATCCGGATATATATATAAATCCTAAAGAAGGTGGCGGAGGCCAAAAACAAGGTGTATCATTTGGTACTCCCATGGGAGATACTTATTGCCACATAACTGATGGAATGCCTACACTTACTAAAAGCTGTTCAACATACGATTCTTTATCATCAACAATAAGTAGTAAAATGGATATTGCTTTTGCATCATCAAAAAGTATTGATGATGTGGCTGCAAAGTATTTAAGTACAAACCCTCAAAATGGTAGTTATTCTGTTAAATCATACTCAACTGAAAAAGATGCTACTAAACTTGCTAATATAGCAACAGAAATTAATACTGCATTAACAACTTCTACATTTTTAACTACATCAACTGAGTTTATTAATTATTTAACAGGCTTGTCAACTGATGATACATTATGTCAAGAAGCAAAAGAAAAAGTTTTGTCTATGATTGATACTTATACTGATTACAATACTAATAGAGCTGATGTAATAGATAAGTTAAAGGAAACGCTTTCTAATATTAAATCAAGATTAGAAAGTATGAAAGAAACTGATAAAGCCGATGCTATTGATGATTATATTGAAAACGCTGATGCGCTAGCAGCAGAAATTAAGACAGTATCTGTTCAGGCAAGAAATAGTTATTTAAATGGTACTGATTTTAAAATTGGAGATATTGAAGGTGCTACATGTAACATAATATCAGCTGACTTACAAAAATTTTTACAAACTATTATTGATTATATTAGAATTGCTGGTATAACACTTGCTGTTGTACTAGGAATACTTGATTATATAAAAGTAATATTTGGTAGTGATGATAAGTCAATGGCTAAAGCAAATAAGAATTTTGCAACAAGACTAATTGCAGTAGCATTATTATTCTTAATACCAGCAGTTTTAAATTTTGTTTTAGGATTATTTAATATTCTAGGAACAGGAGATGCCGGTACTTGTGGTATAAAATAAACTAAAAGTTAAACTTTTAGTTTTTTTTACTTAATTATAATACTTGATATTAAGTATAATATAATAGGTGATAGAATGAAAGTTTTAAAAAATTATAATGAAGTATTAACACAGGGCTATAACGCTGTTAGTCACTATGGAATAGATGTCGTAGGTAATAACAATAATGTCCATGTTTTAGATTATATTACGGCTTATGAATCTGGAGTAATTGAAGATATAAGAAATAATTCTACTGGTTTCGAAGAAAATGGCAGCTATGGTAATTATCTTTTAATAAATCATGAGAACGGTTATAAAACAAGGTATGCTCACCTTGCTTATAATACACTAACTGTTTCAAAAGGGGATAGGGTAACAAAAGGTCAAATTATAGGTTATATGGGTGCAACTGGTTATGCCTTTGGTGGCCATTTACATTTTGAACTAAT
>JAEWBI010000044.1 GCA_023391185.1 Bacillota bacterium
TAATGCATCGGCACTTTCCATAATCTCTTGAATATGATCAAAGTTTTCTTTTTCTATATAAGTAGTATTAAACCAAGAATCAACATTTTTATATCTATCTATTATTTTAGTTAAATCATTTTGAGTAGTATCAGGAAACTGTGGTAATATTACTTCAGCTATTTCTTTTGAACTATGATTATGTACATAATCCAATCCCTTTTGGATAGCTTTAGTAAATCCCTCAATAATCTCTGGATTATCTTCAATGTAACTTTTTTTAGCGTTAAAAGCAGTATATGGTACTACACCACCTAATTCCCCAACAGAAGCTACAACATAACCAAATCCAGCTTTTTCAACTTCAAGTGCAGTAGGCTCAAATAATGTAACAAAGTCGCCTTGACCACCTATGAAAGCACCACCCATTGCAGCAAAAGCTATACTAGTATCAATAGATACATCTTTTTTAGGGTCAATTCCATTTTGTTTTAGTGCCCATTCTAGAGTCATTTCAGGCATACCACCTTTACGCCCTCCAATAATTGTTGAACCTTTTAGATCTTCAAGTTTAAAATTATCAAATTTCTTTCTTGAAACAATAAAACTACCATCTTTTTTTGTAAGTCCTGAAAAAGTTATAAGATAATCTTCAACCCCTTGGTTGTATAAATATATTGTAGCTTCACTGCCACAAAATCCAATATTTACGTCACCAGATAAAACAGCTGCTGTAACTTTATCAGCGCCAGCCGTTAAAGTTAATTCAACATCTAAACCTTCATCCTTAAAATAACCTAACTCTTTAGCAGCATACATAGGGGCATAAAATATACTATGTGCTACTTCAGCAACACTTACTTTTTCTAATTCAGTATCAGTGGTTCTCTTTGGCCACATTGTAAGACTTGCTAAAAATACAATTAATATAATTACTAAATAAGTAATATATCTTTTCAAATTAATCACCTTTCCTTATTTTTATTATATTCGGTTATTTTATATAAGTTCGTGTTATAATATATAGCGAGGTGGTAATATGCCAGAACTTCCAGAAGTTGAAACAGTTAAGGAAACACTTAAAAATAAAGTGTTAGGAAAAAAGATAAATAATGTTAAAGTTTTATATGATGGAATAATTGAGTTTCCCACTAGTGACCAATTTATAGAGAACATAGTTGGACAAACTATAAATGATATAAAAAGACGTGGTAAATGGTTAATGTTTGAACTAGACCAATATTATTTACTTAGTCATTTAAGGATGGAAGGTAAATATAATGTTCGAAAGAAGGGTGATTCTTATGATAAACATGAACATGTATCATTTGAATTTAATGATGGTTCGGAACTTAGATATCGTGATACGAGAAAGTTTGGGCGTATGCATTTGCTTGAAAAGGAAATTATTTACAATACCAAGCCACTTAATGAACTTGGGTTAGAACCTTGGGATGAAGATTTGACAAAATCATATTTGAAAGAAAAATATAAGTCGAAAAAATTACCAATTAAAACAGTAATACTAGATCAAAGTATAATAGTTGGAATAGGTAATATATATGCAGATGAAATACTTTTTCTTTCTAGAATAAATCCTTTTAAAAAAGTTAATGAATTAAATGATAAAGAATTAGAAAATATAATTATTAATACTAAGAATGTCTTAAAAGAAGCAATAAAAATGGGTGGAACAACAATAAGAACTTACACTTCAAGTGAAGGAGTTCACGGGAGATTTCAACAAAGTTTGCTAGTTCATGGACATGAAGGAGAATTATGTCCAGTATGCCATAATATTATAGTTAAAACAAAAATTAATGGTAGAGGTACATATTATTGTCAAAAATGTCAAAAATAAGTAATAGAGCAGGTTAAAAATCTTGCTTTTTTTAATATTATATGTTAAAATTGCTCTTGTTCATTAAAAAAAGGAGTTGTTATTTTATGAAAAAAACTAAAATAATTTGTAGTATAGGGCCTGCTAGTACTGAACCAGAAGTTATGGCTCAAATGGTAAATGTTGGGATGAACGTTGCAAGAATTAACTTTTCTCATGCAACAGAAGAAGAAAAACAAAATGTTGTTTCTTCAGTAAAAAAAGTTAGACAAATGACAGGAAAAAATATAGCTATTTTATATGACACTAAAGGACCAGAATTCCGTAATGGAATGGTTGAAAATGGTGAAATTAATTTAGTTGAAGGTAAAAATATTCGTGTAGTTAAAGAGAGTGTTGTAGGTAATGCTGAAAGATTTTCAGTTAATCATCCACAAGCTTTAGACTCACTTGAAAAAGGTAGTGTTATATTACTTGAAAATGGATTAATGAAAATAGAAGTTATTTCTAAAGAAGAAGATGGAATAACTTGTAAGATAGTTAATGGTGGTATTTTAGGAAATAAAAAAAGTTTAAATGTTCCTGGAATTCACTTAGACATTCCATTTATAAGTGAACAAGATAGAGAAGATATTATTTATGCTTGTGAACATGAAGGAGACTTCTTAGCGTTATCTTTCGTTTCAACAAAAGAAGATGTTCTAGCTGCAAGAGAAATACTAAAAGCTTATAATAGAGAAGATTTAAAGATTATATCTAAAATTGAAAGCACTACAGGTGTAGACAATTTAGATTCTATTATTGAAGTTTCTGATGGTATAATGGTTGCTCGTGGAGATTTAGGTGTTGAAGTTCCTATGGAAAGATTACCTATAATTCAAAAAATGATGGTTCAAAAATGCCGTCAATATGGTAAATTTTGTATAGTTGCAACAGAAATGTTAGAATCTATGAAGAAAAATTCTCGTCCAACAAGAGCAGAAGTATCTGATGTTGCTAATGCAGTACTTGATGGTACAGATGCAGTTATGTTATCTGGTGAAACAACAGTTGGAAAATTTCCAATTGATACAGTTAGATTTATGGCAGATATATGCGAAAACACAGAAAAATATTATGACTATGATTATGTTTTTGAATCAAAAAGAGGAGAAGATATAACTGAAACAATAGCTCAAAGTGTAATTTCATGTGCTGAAACATTAGATGTGAAAATTATAGTAGCTTCAACAATGAGTGGCTATACTGCAAGAACAGTAAGTAATTTAAAACCAAAAAGTTTAATACTAGCTTCTTGCCCTACTGAAGCAGTAGCAAGATCACTTGCTTTAAACTGGGGTGTATATCCAGTTATTGTTCCAGTATTTAAAAGTACAGATGAAATAGTAAATTCTGCTAAAGAACAAGCAGCAAAATTTATGCATTTAGAATCTGGGGATATTATAGTAGTAACTGGTGGATTTAATATGCACGGTGTTGCTAAAACAACTAATTTCTTAAAGATAGAAGAAATATAAAAAGAAAAAGAATTATTTAATGATTGGTTTATGTTTATATTCCATTTCCATTAAATAATTCTTATTTTTTTGTTTAAATATTAAGAAATATATTGAACTAACTCTTCTTTCAATATCTAATATTTCACTATTAATATTTGAATAACCAGTTATAATAGGTAAACTACTTTCTTTTTTTACTATATTTAAGTATTTTTTACCTTTTTCATTAAAACCTAATATTCTTATATATTCATTTGTTTTATTTCTAAGTGCTTCCTCTTTAGTAAAACCACATAGTATGTGGGTAAGCATCCTTTTGACTTTATTATAGGTATATCTCTTAGTTTTAATATTTTCTATTAGTTCATCTAAACTGTTAGATGTATAAATGTATTTTTTGATTCTGTTTTCAATTCCTTCATCTACTGTTTGATATGTGTTTAAATTATTTATACTACTAATTATTTTATATTTTAGTAAACCAAAATAGTCATCACTAAAACTTATCTCTTTTTGTAAATAATCATAAACAATCTGAGGAACGAATCTTTGTATTTCAGTTCTGTTTTTTAGTGCATTTCTTATGCTTGTAGCACTTACAATATCGTTGTCTAACTCTAAACTGTGAAAATCATTACTTCTTTTTATAGACATAGGAGTAATATTTGCCTTTTGAATTATTATTTCTTTAATATATGATACTCCCAGTAAATCATTTGGTTTTTCAACTTTTATGTTTGTTAAGGTATATACAGCTTTTGATAGAGCAGTTGGATAACTTATTCCTTCCTCTAAATACTTTTTCACAACTTCATCAAATTCTTTATTATTTATTTGAATATTTGCTATAGCTGTTAATGTATCTATATTATTAGTTTCACTTCCAAATATTAATCTATCAACATTCATGTTTTTTAATATTTCAATAGAACCTTTAGCAAAAATATCGGCACCTTGACTTGAAAAAACAAATGGTAGTTCAATTACTATATCTACTCCTAAAGATAATGCAATATCAGTTTTATCCCACTTGTTTATAAGACTTGAATCACCACGCTGTAAAAAGTGTGAACTCATAACAAGTACGATAGTATCGTTAGGATACAGCTCTTTAATTTTATTTATATGATATAAATGTCCATTATGAAAAGGATTATATTCACAAATAATTCCGGTACTCATAAAATCACCTCGTTTATATGATAACATATTTTTAAATTTATTCATATAACTAATAAAACACTTGCATTTTCTTATGATTTTATGTATAATTGGTAGGTATGTCGGTGGTGATTAAATGATTATTGATATTAGTAAATTAAAAAATGGATCTGAAATTAACATTGAAGTTAATGAAGTTATTAATGTTGATAAAGAAACATTAAAAAAAGTAAATGTCTTAGATATTAAAAATGCTTCTGTAAGTGGATATATTCATGATGATGAAATGCAAAATTATTATTTAGATTTACTTGTTACTGGAACTATGGTTTTACCTTGTTCTGTAACATTACAACCGGTTGACTATCCTTTTGAAACCAAAATTGAAGGAGATTATTCAGAGATGATGTCAGAAATAGGAGATTTTGGTGAAAAAGTAAAAAATTGTATTGATATTTTTCCTATTATATGGGAAAATATACTAATGGAAATTCCTATAAAAGTTACTTGTCCAGATGCTACTGATTTGAAGCTATCTGGTGATGGTTGGAAATTAGTAACTGAAGGGGAAGAACAAGAACAAACTTCGGCTTTTGATAAGCTTAAGGATCTACTATAGGAAAAGAGGTGTTTATGATGATGAAATTAAATATTCAATTATTTGCTGTACCATTTAGAAAAGTTAGTAAAACTAGAGGTAGAATGAGAAGAACTCATTATAAAATTAGCGAAAATAGCACAACTAAATGTCCAAAATGTGGTGCTGACGTAAGACCACATAGAGTATGTGCTGCTTGCGGTACTTACAAAGGAAAAGAAGTAATTAAAAAAGAAGAAACAGCTGCATAGTTGTTTTTTTTTTGTATTTTTAGTATAATAAAAATTAGAATAGAGGGTGCTATAAATGAATAAGAAAGGGTTTACTTTAGTAGAATTACTAGGTGTTCTAATAATTATGTCTATTGTCCTAATTGTTGTAATTACGCCTATAATGGGACAAATTAGAAATAATTCTAAAAAACTTGATGATGCAGCACTTAAATTACTCTATGCAAGTACTGATAATTACCTAGATGGAAAAGCCAATTTATATCCTAAAAATGATGGTATGACATATTATGTTCCTATTGGACAGTTAATAGATACTGATAATCTTGAAAGTAATTATTTGTCATCTTATTCTGAAGAAGTATTGTCTAGAGATGATGTTATTAAAGTTATTGTTGAAAATGGTGGGTATGAATTTTCATTTGCTGAAGATACAGATGGCCTATCAACATTATATAATGCTTATCAAAATGTAGAAAATGATAGTATTTATAGTTATTTAGGTGGTACTTATTTCTCTGGTTCTGCAAGTAATAATTATGTTTATTATAGTGGATTTATGTGGCGAATTATGGGCATAAATGAAGATGGCAGTATAAAACTAATAGCAGATGAACCAGTAACTACTTTAAATTTTGGGGATGCGAATAATTATGACGAAAGTTATGCGAATGAATGGCTTAATAATTATTTTATAAGTAGATTAAAATATTCTGATTTCTTGGTTGAAGAAAGTGCTTGTTATGTACCTTCAGATAATGTAAATATATCACAAGATGCATGTGAAAGCTTAAATGAATCAGCTTTAGGAAATTCTAAAGTAACACTATTATCCTTATATGAATATAACATGTCTATACTAAATAACTACACATATTTAAGAAGTGGATTTATTTTTGCAACATCGACTTATTCATCTACTTTATCTGATAAACTATTTAAAGTATTAGCCGATGGAAGCATAACAGCAGATTCAAAAAATAGTATGCATTATATTAGACCGGTAATTAGTTTAATGCCTGAGTCTACTATAACAGGTGGTGACGGGACAAAGAATATTCCTTACATGTTATTTAAATCTTCTACAAATATAGTTGAATCAGATAATAGAACATTAAATTCAATTAATTTAGCAATTGGAGACTATATAAGCTTAAATGATAAAATATATAGAGTAGTTGAAAGTAATAATTCAGAAACTAAACTGATATTAAATGAACTTTATGAGGTTGCTGAGGTAGATTACTCTTCAACTTTTGGATCGAGTTCTGTTTTTAATACAAATGAAGGAGTAGCTGGTTATTTAAAAGATTCATTATATTTTGATCAGTATACTAATTTAAATGGTATAGTAAAAACGACATTTTGGTATCAAGGTGATTCTACAGTCGCATCAACAAATTATAAGAACTCTTCTTTAGCAAAAACAAATATTTTATATGGTATATCAGTTGGAATACCAAAAATTGGAGAAATTTTAACAGCGCCAGTTTATGGATCAACGATAGGAGAATTTTGGACTATGTCAAAAAGTTCAAATACAGAAGTGTATGTAGTAACTGAAACTGGCTCAGTACCAAAAAATGTATCATTAAGTTCATATATAAGGCCAGTAATTGTAATAGAAGCAGAAGCATTAATTCGTGGTGGTATTGGTACAAATACTAATCCATATATTATTAATTTTTAAAAAAGTAAGTAAAGATTATAATACCTTTAAAGTAGATATTAAATAAAAAGCAGAAATGTTATAATTTATTTAATGAAACTTTGGAGGTATTTTTTTATGAATAAAAATAAAAAATGGACATTGAAAGAAAAAGAGAAA
>JAEWBI010000029.1 GCA_023391185.1 Bacillota bacterium
CAATATGGCAGGGGCGGAGAGAATCGAACTCCCAACAGTGGTTTTGGAGACCATTATTATACCATTTAACTACGCCCCTATTTTTTCAAAGCAATTAAATTATAACATATTTTTATATTTTGTACAATATCTACTTTTGTTTTCATATAATAATTTAGGTGATTATATGGCTATAGTAAACTATACTACAAAAGAAAGAGATTTATTAGCGAGACTTATGCGAGCAGAAGCTGTAGGTGAAGGTGAACTAGGGATGCTTATGGTAGGAAATGTTGGTGTTAATAGAACGATAGCAGATTGTCTTACATTTGGTGATATTCGAACTATAACGGACATGATATATCAAAATCCTGGTGGTTTTTCCGGATCAACATCCCCACTATTTTTCGGTTCCCCAACTACTGCTGAAAGAGAACTAGCAAATCGTGTACTAAATGGTGAATATTACTTCCCTGCTACAAATGCCTTATGGTTCTATGCTCCTGGTACTGGAAATAGTTGTAATCCAACTTGGTGGGGGCAATCACTTTCTGGAAAATACAAAAACCATTGTTTTTATAACCCATCTGGAGGAGTCTGTAAACAAATACATTAAAAAGGTTACATTCGTAACCTTTTTTATATTATTAAAGTTTGACCAATACTTAATGTATTAGAAGTTAAATTGTTTTTATTTTTTATAGCGTCTACCGTAGTATTAAACATATTAGCTATTTGATATAATGAATCGCCACTTTTTACAGTATATGTTGTAACCGATGAAATTATTGGAATATTTATTATTTGACCAATACTTAGCAAATCACTTTTTAAATTATTAAAAGTTCTAATTGCATCTACTGTTACACCATATTTATTTGCTATTTGGTATAAACTATCTCCTGATTGCACTTTATATTCTATATAATTTGTAGTTGGGATTTCTTCTTGAATTGTTATTACTGGTATTTTTAATACTTGACCGACACTAAGTAGTGTCGTATTAAGAGAATTTAAACTTTTTATAGTATCTACTGTTGTATTATATTTTCTAGCTATTTGATATAGTGAGTCTCCTGCCTGAACTGTATAATTCACATAATTACCACCAGGCTCAGTAGCTATGGTAGGTATTTTTATTTGCTGCCCAATAGATAAACTAGTTGAAGTTAAATTATTATAATCCATTAATTTACTTACAGTTGTATTATTGTTGTTTGCTATTTGATACAGTGAATCTCCTGCCTGAACAATATATATTTTATATTCACCGCTAGGTTCAGGTATTGGAATAGTTGTAGGAATTTTTAAAACCTGTCCTATTTTCAAAGTGTTGCTAGATAAATTATTTAGTTGTTTAATTTGATCAACTGTAGTATTGAATTTTTTTGCAATACTCCATAAACTATCTCCTGCAACAACAGTATAACCTCCCGCTCCTATATACTGTGATATAGCATTCACAACTGCATTAGCAAAACTTGCATAATTATTCTTTAATTGATTTACATCATCACCAGTACTATCCAAAAAACCATACTCCACTATGATTGGTTGAGTTACACCTGTATCTCTATGTATAAAATAGTAATCTTTTGATGTATCCGAAGGTAGTCTTCTTTGATATGCTTTTCGTACATTTTGACCAGCTTTTGCTAATTCTCTTAATACCAAATCTGAGAAAGTTGAATTGTTTCTAAGAGCATAGATTACTTCAGCACCATCTGCACCACCAGCATTTATATGATTAGATATTACTATAACATCCTCATTATTTCCAAACGCTTGCATTATTCTATTTACTCGTGTTGTCGGATCTACTGTTTCATCTGTTGTTCTTGTCATATATACTGGTATACCTAAACTCTTTAATCGATTATACATTTCATTTGATATTTTTAAAGTTAAATCTTTTTCAATAATACCATTACCTGTTGCTCCACCATCTGCTCCTCCATGCCCTGGATCTATAACAACTCCCCTTATATTCATATAATCACTCCTCTAAACATAATATGCATTTTTGATTATAATAATGAAAAAAAGGAGATAATCTCCTTTTTTCATATAACATTCTAGCAAAAAGTTAACATGTTTCATCAGTTTTTTTTGATAATGAGAAAATATTCTTAAGATACAATCCTAAACTAATAATAATTGCCCCAAAAACTGATACAAATAGTATTATTCCATTTATACTAAATGAACTAGTCACGTTTTTCTTACCAGTATAAAAATACATCATATTAACATCTGAAATTATCTTGTCATATTCAGACAATAATTCTGTATCATTATTATTAAATATTTCTTCTTCATCATATATCATAAATTTACCAGTTAAAGGATCATATTTTGAAACATATGTTTTCTTTTCTGGAGAATCCTCTGATGAATCGTTTCCAAAACTATCTATTGGATCATTAATTAACTTCTTTTCTAATATCTTAGATTCAGCATATTTATCGATTACATTATCATCAATAACATCTTTTACTAAAGATAATTTTCCTGCTATATAGTCAAAAACAGAAACATTCTCTTTATAGATTTCATTAAATAGTCTATTACCTGTTCTATAATCAAAACCATATATACTTCCATCTTCATAATATACTAAGATAAAACCAGAGCTAGTATTAATATTATTAGTAAAATATTTAATTTTATTATTTATAAAATCATTTGGAACTTTTATTGGAGTTTTAAGATTATATAAAATTCCATTATCACCTAGTACTGATTGATATGATTTTTGTCCATAACTATCAATAATTATACTATCTTTATTTGATGATAAAGAACTGGATATAATTTCTAACTTTCCATTTTTAACTATATATTGATCTTCTAATTCAGATGTATTATTTTCATCATCTATCATTTTAGAATAGTTATAGTATGTATATATTTGATTACTATTATAGTTAAAACTAAATAATGGGACTGATTCATCTAAAATATTAAATAAAGATGTATTTCCAATTATTTTCTTAGTATCTAGATCAAAAATGTTTCCATCACTATCTAAAGCTTTATTAAAATATAAGTTAACAAAGTTACCTTCTAATTCATCTAAATTACCTTTAACTTTTCCATCTTTATAATAATAGTAGTTATCACCATAAATACTTATTAATCTACTAATTTTATCAGGCTTTATAGTTTCTTTTATTGTATTAATGCCATCTGATATTACTATTTCAAATTCAGTCTTGTAATCATAACTTAGAGTGAAAACACGATTATCTATTTGTTTATTAATAAGCGTTTCATTATTAACATTTATCATAAATGTACTATAGTAATCAGCATTACTAAATTCTATATTTATAATATCTACTCCAACAGAATATACAGTAACTTTTGGTAATTCATGAACTTCAAATGCTTTTAAAGATAAAGCAGTACCTAACATTTCAGTAGGTAAATCTATTGCTGCTTGAGTACTTGCTACTACACCATTAGACATTTTTACTAATGGCGCTTTATTAGTAGATAATGGTGTAAAAGTATACCTACTTGTCGAGAAACCTTTATTTGTATATGTAGACTGTACCTTTAAATTAGCTAATGTAACATAGTTTGTAGATGATAAACCATTTCCAGTTATACTACTAACTGCTACACCATTAATTTTCATATTATTATAAACTAACAAATTACTTATTAAACTGTTGTAATCACGATTATTACCTATTGCAGCTGAAGTATAACCAAAAGGATTGGTTGTTGTTATCGTTGTAGCTACAATATTATTGTAAAAATGACCGTTATATAGCGGAGCTTCTGAGAAACCTACTAAACCTCCAACATTAGCACTAGCTGTTACTTTACCACCAATTACCATTGTATAATATATTCTACATGGATTTGAAGCATTTGTTGAATTAGCATTAGCCATATATCCAAAAACACCTGAAGCATTTGTTGAACTAGCAGTAACAAATGCATTAACATTGACATATGATACGTTTCCATATTGAACATATCCAACTGCACCACCAATACCACTATCTCCTGTAACAATGGTATCATAAACATATGAATAAGCTATATTTTTTCCATTTTGAAGACCAACTATTCCTCCAACATAACTTCCCAAAGAAGATACTGTCGAATCAGAGATACCAGAATCATATAAGGTCCAACCAGTAGCATATCCTAAAATTCCTCCAACATATTTTGTTGTAGCTAAAGTTCCTGTTACTGTAGAATTAAGCACATATAAACTATAAGCATTTCGATGACTATATCCCATAGCCCCACCAATATAAGAGCCCGAACCTTTTATGTTGCAACCATCAACTGTTGCATTTTTAATATTTTGATTATTCTCTTGCCCAGTAAAACCACCAACATATGAAGAACCTGTAATATTAGAGTTTTTAACTAAGGAATTAGCAGCAAAACCTACACCAAATGCTCCACCAACATAATTTGTTCCAGTAACATTTGAATCTGTGACTGTAAAAGTATAATATGCTGATTCTTCAATATATGGTACATATCCTATTATTCCACCTGTATATGTTTGTCCAACTATCGTAAGTAGTGTACCAGTTATATCGTTGTATCCATTAGCAAAAGCATAACCAGCAAAACCAGCTGAATAATTTGTACCCTTAACATTAATATTATTAAGATTAATATTAGAAATATGATAACCTCGACTAATAGCAATCGGTGCTGAATAAGCCATTTTAGGGGCATCTATTATAATATTTGATAAATTGACATTAGTTATATCAGCATAACTAATCTTAATTATACAGTTGTAATTACCAGATGTTCTAGTATTAGATATTTTAATATTATCAAAATTAACTCTTGATAAATTAGTAGTTAGTACATCAATTAATGACTGTGATACACTGTTTGAATTAATCACTAAGTTTTTTATCGTATACCCACTATCTACTCCTTCTAATCTCGCAATTTTAACTCCCAAATTAACATTAACTTTTCCTGTAAAATCTAAATCTGAAACTAAGCGATAATTTTCAGGAACAACACTATCTATTTTTTGCCAATCTTCAAAAGAGCCAATATTTTTATAAAACTGTAATTCTATTTTTATAGATTTAATAAACTCTTTGGTTTCTCCGTTTTCTTTATATATGATTTTATTTAATTTATAGGTATCTAAATATCTTTCTGGCTCAACCGTAACCTCAATACTAGTAATACCATTTTGATTAACAAGTTTATTAGTACTTAGTATTTTAAAATAATCAAACCCTATTCCAATTACTTCATTATTATTGGAATTTTCAAAGTTAATCAATATAGTAGCAGTAGTCATTGTTTTAACTTTATCTATACTTAATACTTTAAATTGCTGCTTTGGAAGTTGATTATTTACTTGGTTTGGTAATAAACTACTACCATTTACGTTATATAATTTTGGTAAATAACCCGATGATATACCACTGTAATCAAAAGTTTCTCCTAATTTTACTAGTGTATCATAAGTGCTTTTC
>JAEWBI010000005.1 GCA_023391185.1 Bacillota bacterium
AGTCATACCTGTTCTACTAGGAACATTATATAACAAAATAGGAGTGTCATTAACTTGACTTGCAATAGCGGTATAATGTGCTATTAGTCCATTCTGTGAAGTTTTATTATAATATGGTGTCACTAAAAGTAACCCATCTACTCCTAATTCTACTACCTTTTTTGATAACAATATACAATGGTTGGTGTCATTGCTTCCTGTTCCAACTATTAAAGGTATTCTGCCATTTATACATTCTGTAGCCACGTCGACCACTTCTAAATGTTCTTTATCTGTCAAAGTAGATGCTTCTCCTGTTGTTCCTGCAATAATAATAGCATCTGTCTTATTATTTATTTGAAACTCTATTAATTGTTTTAACTTCTTGAAATCAATAGAATTATTAAGATCAAATGGTGTTACCATAGCTACACCAGATCCCGTAAATATTGTTTTAAATTTTTCCAAATTAACCTCCTCTTAATAATAAGTTATACACTCTTTCATAAGAATATAATTTTATCAATTCTATATAAAATATGCTAAAATCTTTATTATGTCTACTAGTGTTGAAAAGAAATACTATATAATCCTAATTTTTCTATACTTATTCATAGCAATCAATTATCTACTGTTATTGTTTTTTTATTATCACAAAAAAACTAACCAAAATATTAGTTAGTTATTTCTATATATATCTCGAAAATTTCGAGTTTTTAATCATTATGGTGCGCCTGTAAAGGACGTTTGGAAATTTTATAAGGTTAATTTCTAAACATATTATACCACACTTTTCTTAATTTTAAATAAAAATAGGTTGAGCTATTTGTTATATTGTAATTTATTTATACTAAACTATATTTTCGCCTAGTATAATTTTAGGCATTGTAGTTAAACATCTGTTCCATCTTTTATAAAATTTTTCTATACCTAATTTTGATACTTGTGCGTGAACTTCCTTATTCTCTAAAGTCCAATGTAAAATGTAAGTTACTTTATCAACATATCTAGTCAATTCAACTGGTGGTATTCCTTCCTTTACAGCATTAAAATCTTTTTGTCTATGTGTTCTTTTTATATATTTGACATCAATAACTCCATTTTGGGATTTGTAGAATTCAGCTACTTCTTTCATAAGTTCTTCAACTTCTTCTTGTTTATTTAATTTTACTTCATAAATACAAATTTCATTAAACATATTATTTACCACCCCTATTAAATTAATATTTGTTATTTAGATAATTATATCATATTTTTAAATTTTTTTATTAATATTACAAAAAATAGATGATTGAAATTTTATTTTAAATCGACATAATTTTACTTGATTATTATCTTACTAAATTATGTTATATAGGTTTCAAAAGGGGTACCCTTTTGCACACCGTTATTGGCTCTGCCAATAGCGTAGTGTGTTACTCTCTTGGTTATCAAAAGAAATTTATATAACTTTGTTTACTAGTTCAAATTGTGATTTATATTATCAATGAAATACAGTGTAATTTTAAAAATTAATATTAGCTAAACTTTTATTAGCATAGTTATTTTTGAAATTATCATAAAATATTTCTACTAAACTATTTACTTCTCTTATTGTTGAAAATATATCTTTGATATATTTTTTTTCATAACTTAAATTTATTTTTTGATCACATAATGAAGTATATTCGCAAATAGTATCAGAATATGTGTGTGCATATCCACAATTAATTTTATAAATATTTAAATATAAATTTTCCATTTCTGGTACATTTTTTTTAGTCTTATTAACTCGCTTAGCTATTGAAATTCCACTCCAATTTTGCAGTTTTTGATATTCTTCTTTTTTAATATTATATTTTTCCAAAAATTCTTTATACTTTGGCAGAGTAATATTTTGATATTCATTTTGGTTTACTTCATATTGTATTTCTTTGGGTGAACTATTATATAGTAACACTCTATTGACGTACTGATATTCTCCAAATCTTAAATACAAATTTTTTCTATCTGTTTCACAATAAAGAAAATCAACTAAAACTTCAAACATAGACCTGATTATAATATTACCTGATGTTACCATATGGTGAGAATCTAAAACTATTACTCCTCTTAATAAATCTATAAAGTTAAATAACATAAGACATGGTGCTAAACGAAATTGTTCGTAATTACCCACTAACTGTACACTTTTCAACAAATTCTCTAATTTGATTACATGTTCATTATATTTGCTTAATTTTTCAAAATCAATTTTTTCATCATACATATTTTACACTCTCTCATTTTTATAAATTACTATTATTCTTATTAATTATACCACATTTTCTAAAGTTCTATATCATTATTTCTTTCTTCTTCTTCATAGTATCTATCAATGTCTATATACTTAAATAATTCATATTCTTTAGTAGTATCTTTTGCTACTTGATAAACATCTTCTTTATCAAAATCCTCTTTATTATAAAAACTCTTTATTTCACTAACTGCATCGTTTTTAGCTTCTTTATTACCTATCTTTAATATTTGTCTAAAGAATCTCTTTATAGCGTATAAAACGGATTCTATATAATTATTTAGCCTACTATTTTCTCTTTCTAAATTATTATTCTTATACTTCAATATTTCAACTTCTCTTTTAATATTTTCATTCTCTTTTTCTAAATATTTATATGATTTTGCATACTCATCAACTTCATTATAAACTTTTTGTATTTTAGGTTGTAATTCTATCACTTTTTTTGTTTCATTAATTACTTTATTCATTGATTCAAAAGTATCTTTTTTTATTTTAACAAATTCTTTATCAAATATAGTTTCTTTATTAGTCTCCATTTTATTTTCTAAATCACTCATTGCATTATTTAATTTTTCATTTTTAATAGTTATCTCTAAATTTAATTTTCTAGTTATTTGTTTATATTGTTTTATATCAATATGTTCATTATCAGAATTTTTAATGCCCCTATCTAAATCATATCCATTTTTAACCATTCTACTATGGTACTTATCTTGTAAGGTAGATAAATAATCTCTATCTTTCATATATTGTTTTTTAGAAATTGTCCATTTTTCTTCTTTACTTCTTTTATCAAATTTTTTGATTAATGGTACCACCACACAATGTAAGTGTGGTGTTTTTTCATCTAAATGAATTACTGCATTTAAAATTTGATTTTTATTATAACCAATATCTTCATAAACAAACTCCATACAAGTATTTGCCCATTTTATTATTTCATCTTTATCCATGTTCTTGAAGAACTCTTTATCACTAGTAAATAATAATTCATCAGCTACTACACTATTAGAATCATCTAACATTTGATTAAATGTTTTCTTTCTATTTTCTCTTTCTACTGCTTGTTTTTTATCATGTTGCTCTTTATAATCTTTAACTAATTTCATATAAGAATTATAGTAGTTTTTATTACAATCTATAATTTGAATATTTTCATTTGACTTAAATTTATTAATATCCAGATTACTTTTATAAGCTTCTTTTAATCTTCCATTATGAGATCCTATTTGCCCTAAATCTTTTAATGTATTAATTGGTTCTACTCTAAATATTGCATAACTCATTTATTCAGCCATCCTATCTACATTTACAAATGTAACTGGTGGAACTGGAACTTCTATTACTCCATAACTATCTATTTTATTAAACCCTTTTTTATTTAATATTGGTATTATTTTAAGTGGCTCATTAAATTTATTAATTCTATTATATTTTAAACTAATTTGATGATCATTATATTTTTCTTTTTTGATTTCATGATAAGCTACTGGATAGTTAAATTCTAATCTTTCTATATGTTTACTTATTTGCTCTTTTGTCATTGGAGCACATACTTCAATTTGAATATTTTCACCATTTGTATTTACTTCTAAAAATCTATTGATAGCTCCTTTGTTAAAAAGGCTAGCATATTCTTCAATAAATGTTTTTCTAAAGTTAATTCTTTTTATTTCAATATCTTTATCTTTTTTAATTACCTCAATTGATTCAATATAACTCATTATTAAGTCTTGTTTTTCTTTTAAGTTAAGTTCATCCCATTTTATTTCAAAATTAGTTTGATAAAATGGATTAACTAAACATTTAATACTTTCTAAATCTCTTTTTAACATAATATCTTCTACTGTAAAATTAAAATGTTCTAGTTCTTTTTCTTTATTTCTTTTATCTTCTAAATCTTTTATTTTCATTTGCAATATTTTTTTATCTTCATTATATTCTTTTAAATCAATTACTTTATCTAAATAAGCTTCTTTTAATCTTATTTCTTTATCTTTTAATTTAATTATTTCTTTATTAATCACTTCATTATTATTTTCAATTTTATGTTTTAAAAGAGGTGCATAAAATTGTCTAACTGAAATATCATATTCAATGATAGTAGTAATTTGCTCTAATAAGAGTTCTATTAATTTATCTTCTCTCACAAATGTTTTACAAGTATTACATTGATAATAAATTTATTTCTTTTTTGTGCCACCTGGTGCTTTACAAGCCAGTATTTTGTTACAGTGCGGACAGACAATTTTTTGAAAGAAGATGTAATCATTTCTTCTAGTATAATTTCTAGTATTCTTTTTTGCCTGAAATTGACAATCTTCCCATAATTCTTTTGAAATAATAGGTTCAACTACATTTTCATATAAAATAGGAGACCCATTTCTACCACCGCTTATAAAGTCACCTTTATAAAGAGGATTAGATAATATTTTTAAAATTGTTGTATCATACCATTTTTTATTTAAAGTATTTTTTTCATTTAAAATATTAGAAATTGTTTGATATGAATTACCTTTTAAATATAAATCAAATATTTTAATTATTGTATCTTTTTCAATTGGATTAATTACTAGTTTTTTATCTAGTCTAGTAAATCCTAAAGTTTTTCTAACTGGAATATGTCCATCTTTTATAGCTCCAACTAAACCAAATTTAGTTCTTTAAGAAACTCTTTCAATTTCTAGTTGGGAAAGTACTGTAAGCATTCTAACAAAAAATCTTCCATTAGCTGTACTTGTATTAATATCATCTACTGCACATTCTAAAGCACAATCATATTTTTCTAGTTCTACTATTAAATTTTCTAAATCTCTTACACTTCTAGTTAATCTATCTAGTTTATAAGCTACTATAACATTAATATTATTTTTTCTTACTTCATCTAGCATCTCTTGGAATGCCGGTCTATTAGTATCTTTCGCACTAATTCCGGCATCTTCATAGATCTTAAATACATTATAATCTCTATATTTACATAAATCTTTTAATTTAATTAATTGTTCTTTTAGTGAATAACCTTCTCTAGCTTGATCTTCAGTTGATACCCTAATATAAATTCCTGCACTTTTTTTCATAGTTTTCCCCTTTCACAAAAAGAGGAGTCAAAAGCACTAGTTAAACTAATACCTTTGACTCCTCTTTGATATATAATAATTTGAATCAATAAATTTTATTTTCATATAATCCCTCCATTTACTAATTTTGGAAATACAACTTCATTGATTTATTACTATAAACTTTTATTATAAGTTTGTCAACATTTTTTATAGGCATTAGTTTTTACTTTTTATATAATCTTTTAAAGCACTTATATCAATAGAGTTTTCTAAAGAATTTATATAAACTAAATTAGAATCATTAAAGAATAAATATGTAATATTATTAACTTCTAATTTATGTGGCTCAATATAAGCTAGATTAGTTTTATCTATACTTATTAATTTACCTTTTATAAGTTTTGATTTTACTCCTAGAAACTTTGTAATACTTTTAATTCTATTATTTAAAGAATCTTCTATTTCAATATTTTCTTTTGTTATATTTATCATTTAATCCTTCTCCTTTCAAATACACAAAAAAAAAGTTAATCGAAATTAACCTTTATATTTGAAAGTCGAATAATTAGTTCGACTAATTTCCCTCTGGTGGAGCTGAGGGGAATTGAACCCCTGTCCAAAAATACCTCATCATAAATATCTACAAGTTTAGTTAGTTGATAAAATTCCTAGAAAAAATTGATAACTAACAATCTCTTCTCTAGTGAGCCTATAAAATTCATTATTACTTCTAGGCACCATAATAATATATCCTACTAAATCGAGCCCCTTAAAATCCCCGTAGGAGAAGAATTAAAAGAAGCAGCTTGCTATTCTATCTTTAGATTAAGCGAAAGCTAATTGATTTCTGTTTCCAGTTATTTTTTTTCGCACGTAAGGAGTGCCTTCCACTTGCAACTTATGCCTTAGCATTCCTGTCGAAACCAAAGCAGCCCCATAAGAAATACACCACCATTATATTCTAAAATACTGGTGGTGTCAATTTAATAAAGCAGATTTATCTTAACTTATAATTTTTTTGTAAATCTCTTTTAATATCTTTTTCCTTGATACTTTCCCTTTTGTCATAAGTTTTTTTACCTTTACCAAGGCCTAGTAAAATTTTAGCCTTGTTTCTTTTAAAATATAACTTAAGAGGCACCAATGTAAGACCTTGTAAATCTAATTTATCGCGAAGTTTTAAAATTTCTTTTTTATGCAATAACAACTTTCTTGTTCTTGTTTCTTCATGATTAAAAATATTTCCTTCTTTATAATGACTTATATGCATATTAAGTAAAAATACTTCACCGTTTCTTATTATCGCATAACTATCTTTTAAATTGGCTTTTCCATCTTTAATTGATTTTATTTCTGTGCCTGTAAGAACGATTCCTGATTCAATTTCTTCTAATATTTCATAATCAAATCTTACTTTTCTATTGTTAATTTCCATAATATCCCTCTATTCAATAAAGCCAACTTTTACACGCGAATCATTTTTAGGATTTAAATATGCCTTATATGTATCATATATACTTCGATAATTGTAAAGTAATGAATCATTTAATTTAGTAAATGGAATTACTTTAAAGTTTTGATATGAATTGTAATAAGTGTATACCAAGTCAGCTTTGACATCATCTAGTGTAACTGATGTAGTTTCTCCGTCAACAATTGTTTTATTAACTGTAAAGGCAGCGACACCACCTATACGTTTCATAAGAGCATCTTGTGCCGAAATCATGTTACCTAGCGAATATATTACTAACGTATCACCTATATATTCAACTGGTTGAACTACATGTGGATGAGTACCTATTATAACATCTACACCTAAACTTGACAAGTACTCAGCTGATTCAGTCTGATAAGAGTTATAAGTACCCAATTGATACTCAGTTCCCCAGTGCATTGATACCATAAGAACATCTACTTTATCACGAACAGATTCTACATCTTTTTTAACTTGCGCTTTGTATTCCTCAAATTTAGCATCACTCGCAACAGGCCATACATTAACTAAGTATTCATATCCATTTGGGACTATAACTCCATTAGTTCCATATGTATAACTTAATACTGCATATTTAATACCATTTTCTTCCCTTATTTCGATATTATCTCTTTGTTCCTTTGATGTATAACTACCTACTGCTAAGACATCTTTTTTACTATGCCAAAAATTAGCAGAATATGTAGCACCTACTACACCTTTATCCATAGTATGATTACTAGCCAAATTGACTATATTAAATCCTATTGCTGTTAGATCTTCACCAATCTCATCTGGCGAGTTAAAATTTGGATAACTAGATAATTCTAAATTTTTTCCACCTATAACTGTTTCTTGATTATAAAACTTTAAGTCATATGGTTTTATAATTTCCGCTACATCTGTAAACATACTAGTAAAATCATATATATAATATCCATCACTACCTTTTTGGTATGTATTAGCATCTATATATACCCCATCATGTATTAGTGCATCACCAAAGGCGACTAATGAAAAACTTTTCTTTTCTACTACTGGTTCTGGGTCTTCAACAACAGGCTCTTCGACTTTTTCTTTATCTCTTGTTATAAAGTAAATACTAGTTCCAATAGCAATAATCATTAAGATAACAATACCAATTATTAAAAACCACTGTTTTTTTGATAATTTAGTTTTTTTTGTTTTTTTGGTTTTGGTCTTTTTGATTTTGGTTTCTTTTTCTAATTCTTCCATAAAAGCTTCCTACTTTTCTTCTTTAGTTTCAGCAACCTCTGTTACTATTTCGAAATCAACTGTTTTAGTCTCTTTTGAAGCACCTATTACCCTAACTTTAACCTGATCACCAAGTCTAATTCTATTCTTACTTCTTTGACCTACTAAAGCAAATGTTGTTTCATCATAAATATATCTATCATCTTTTAAAGTGTCTAGTTTAACTAAACCTTCTATTAAATTAGGAAGTTCAATAAATATACCGAAACTTACAACACTACTTACGATACCTTCATATTCCTCACCTATATGCTTTTCCATATATTCAGCGATCTTCATGTCATCTACTTCACGTTCACAGTCAGCAGCTGCTCTCTCTCTTTCTGATGTATGAGCAGTTAATAAAACTAATTTATTATCCCAATAATCTATTGTTGATTTATTCATATCATTATTGAATAAATATGTTCTAAGTAAACGATGTACTGTTGTATCTGGATAACGTCTTATTGGTGAAGTAAAATGTGTATAACATTTACTTCCTAAACCAAAATGCCCTATATTATTTTTATCATATACTGCTTTTTGCATACATCTAAGCATAAGTGTAGATAATATATGAAATTCTTTTGTTTGTTTTAATTGTTCCAAAATATTTTGCATTGCTCTAGGAGTTAATTCTTTAACTTTTCCATCTACTTTATATCCAAGTATTCCTACAAACTTTAAGAAGTTTTGAATTTTTTCTTCACTTGGCACACCATGAATACGATATACAAATGGAAGTTCCATATAGAATATATGAGTAGCAACAGTTTCGTTTGCTGCAATCATGAAATCTTCAATTAATTTTTCTCCAGCACCACGGTCTCTTAACTTAACATCTGTAACAAAACCATTATCATCAACAATTAATTTTGCTTCATCAATTTCAAAATCAATATAACCTCTTTTAATTTTATTCTTACGAAGTCTATCAGCTACTTCTTTCATTTGTAATAAAGCTTCAGTATATTCTTCATAACCTTCAGGAGTTGTATTTTCTTCAATTACCTTATTTACATTTTTATATGTCATTTGTTTTCTTGATTTAATAACACTTTCAAATATTTCATAATCTCCAATATTACCATTTGCATCTATTTCCATAACGCATGACATCGCTAATCTATCTACACCAGGGTTTAAAGAACAAATACCATTAGATAATCTTCTAGGAAGCATAGGTATTACTCTATCAGCTAAGTAAACACTTGTACCTCTTAAATAAGCATCTTCATCTAACTTAGTATTCTCCCTTACATAATAAGATACATCTGCAATATGAACACCTAGTTTATAATTACCATTTTCAAGTTTTTCTACACTAACTGCATCATCTATATCCTTAGTATCATCACCATCTATAGTAAAGATCATATCATTTCTTAAATCTCTTCTACCGATATATTCATTCTCTAGAACATGATCCGGCATTGACTCTACCTCTTTTAAAACTTCTTCTGGGAATTCATCTTCTATTTTATATTTAGCCGCAATAGAAAGAATATCTACCCCAGGATCAGTTTTATGACCAAGGATTTTAATTACTTGGCCTTTATATAAATTATCTTTTAGTTTTTTTTGTACTTTTACAAGAACTTTATGTCCTTCCATTGCACCCATAGAATTTTGTTTATCAACTTCAATAGTAATTTTAACTTTGTCGTTATCTAGTAATATTAAGCCATTACCTACTTTATCGTAAACATATTCACCAACCATTATGTCAAGTTGACGATCTACAATGCGGACAATTTTTCCTTCTAAATCTGTACCTTTTTCAGCAATTATTTCAACTATAACACGATCTCCATGTATAGCGTTATTCATGTTGCTTGGGGAGATAAAAACATCTATATCGCCTTCTATATCCACAAATCCAAACCCTTTTTTATTACCTATCATAGTACCAATTTTTAGATGACTATTACTAAATAGCATATAGTTATCTTTCTTTGTACGATAAATTTGTAAATTATCTTCCATTTTATTTAATACTTTTAATAATTCTTTTAAATCATCAGCTGATTTTAAGTTTAAAGCATCATAAATATCATAAACAGGTAATGCTTTATCACTCTTCTTAATTAAATCTAATATAATTTGTTCCATCTCCATATTATCACCATACTTATCATACTATAAATTTCAAAAAAAATATAGCATTTAGCTATATTATTTTTGTGTTCTTTACTTTTTTCTCACTTTAATATTTTTTTTATATAGGCTGCAAGCTATTTCGAAATCAATAGTTTTAGCTTCTTTGCTAGCATTTTTAACTTTTATAGTTACCGTATCACCTAAACTATATTTGTGATTAGAAGTTTTACCAATAAATGATAGTTTTTCTACATTATATATATAATTATCATCTACAAGTGAATTAGCAGCTACAAACCCTTGAATTAAATTAGGTAGTTCAACAGCAAATCCTGGTTCACCGATTCCAATAATAATTCCTTCAAATTCTTCTCCTATATAATCCTGCATGTATTCAGCCATTTTCATCTTGTTTGCTGCACTTTCGCATTCAGCAGCATTTCTTTCAGTTAGAGAAGCTCGTGCAGCTAGATAAACCAATTGTTTTCTTAAACTTGTATCTTCTTTTTTATGATATATATTTTCCTTTATAAGAACATGATTAATTAGATCCCCTGCTCTTCTTATTGGAGAAGTAACTTGGCAATCACTTTTACTACCTAAAGCAAAATGTCCCATGTTATCTTTACTATATACTGCTTTTGGCATACATTTAAGTAATTCTTTAGCAATTATTAAATACTCTTTTTTATCTTTCATATCATCTAAAAACAATTGTAAATTTCTACCATTTAAATAATCAAGTCTTCTTGAATCACAATTAATAGAAGATAAAAAAGCCTTGTATTTATTTATTTTTTCTTCTAGTGGCTCACCATGAACACGATAAATGTGAGCATCTTCATAACCATTATCATCTAGATATTTTGATGCACTTTCACCAGTTAAAACCATAAAATCCTCAATAAGATTCTCAGCTTCTCCTCTAGGCCTTAAAGTTACACTTACTGGTTTGCCCATGTCATCTACTTCAATTTTATTTTCATTAATATCAAAGTTAATAGAGCCTCTTCTTTCTCTATTTGCACGTATTTTATGAGCAAGTTTCTGCATTACTTTTAAATCATTTTCAAATGACTCATAACCTTCCGGGATTTCATTTTCTTCTAATATTTTATTAACATTTTTATATGTCATTTGTTTTCTTGAATTAATAATACTTTCAAATGTATCAAAATCAACAACATTACCATTATTATCAATTTCCATTTTGAAAGTTAAAGCAAGTCTATCTACTTCTGGATTAAGAGAACAAATTCCATTAGATAGTTTTCTAGGAAGCATGGGTATACTTGCTCCTGGAATATAAACACTTGTTCCTCTATTCATGGCATCAGTCCAAATAGGACTACCTACATTTACATAATGTGATACATTAGCAATATGAACACTTAATTCATAGTTGCCATTTTCTAATATCTTTATAGATACAGCATCATCAATATCTTTAGTATCATCACCATCTATAGTAAAGATATTTTCGCTCCTTAAGTCCACAGTGCCTTTACTAAGCATTTCTTTGGTAACCTCATCAGTTACTTCACTTGGAATATCTTTTAAAGCCGCCTCTACTTCAGATGGAAACTTATCTGGAATGTTATATGATCTAGTTATAGATTTTAAATCTACCCCTGGATCATTCTTATGTCCGAGTACTTCAATTACTTCAGCAACATAAACACCTTTTTGTATTTCATTTTTTAAATTAACTACAACTTTAGTACCATCAACTATACTGCATTTTTCATCTTCTAGCACTACTGCAACATCAATTCTAATATCGTCTAATAGAATATATGTTTTGTTCTTTTTAATGACTACTTCGCCTATAAATGGCATAGATTCACGTGACGCAATTTTAACTACTTTGGCTTCAACTTTAGCATTATCTTTTTTAACTATTTCAATTGCTACTGTATCACCGTTTATAGCACCATTTAAATCACGTACATGAACAAAAGCATCTCTATCTCCACCATAGCTAACAAAACCATAACCACCTTTAGCTATTGAAATCTTACCTTTTTTTAGAAGACAATTATCGAATAAAATATACTTATTCTTTTTAGTTTTAAATAATACTAATTCATTACACATTTCACTAAGTATTTTTCTAATCTCATTTTCACTGTTAATTCCTAAAGCATCTATTATATCTTTAACAGAATAACTTTTTGAAGATTTAAGTAAATCTAATATTTTTTCTCTCATTTACTGCACCACCCTTAAAACTATGATACTATAAAAAAAAATAAAAATATAGTACTTTACAAAAAAAGATTTATTACTTTAGTTCAGCAATAAATCTTCTTACAATTAATTTTTTATCAAATTGTTCTTCATACATATAAAGAACAGATATAAGTAATGAACCAAGTAACGCAACAATTATATCAGTCATTGTATCATTGACACCAGTAAGCATTACCTTTTGTGCATCACCACCAAATATCGTATTAGCAACAAATTCAAAAATTTCCCAAAATCCTGCGATAGCCATAGCAGTAAATATAATCATTATAACATTAAATACAATATTTTTTTTATTATAACTATTTAAAATAACTAATATATATATTCCAACAAATGAATCAAATAATCCAGAAGAAAAATGTACAATTTTATCATAAAAATAATACTTTTGATAAAAATCTAGTACTGACCCTAGTGTCTGAGCAAAAAAGACAAATATTAAAAACATTAATTCCATAATCGGTGTTATTTTAATACCCCATTTTCTTAGAATACTAGGCATTAAAACAATAATTATTAATGAAAAAGAAATTAATGTATCTCCGATAGGAGTCCCATTTATTATCTGCTTAGTTCCTACTACAATACCTATAATAATAGATATTAACTTAAGTAGTATATTAATTATCTTCATATTCTATTTCTTTAACCTCGCCACTACTAATCGATTCGAAACGATTAGTTATCTTATTTGTAGTTGTATGGATGTCTTTTACATCCTTAGATACTGTCTCTATGCTTCTATAAAGTTTGTCCCATCTTTCTTTATAACGTTTAAAATCATCAGATAATAAGTTTAATTCTTTACGAATTATATTTGTATTCTTATCTCTTTCAATATTTTTAAGTATAACTTGTATTGTAGTTAATGTACTAATTAAAGTTGTTGGACTTGTTATCCAAACTCGTTTTTTATAGGCATACTGAATTAAATCCGTGTGATATGCATTAACTTCTGCAAAGATTGCTTCGGCAGGTAAAAATAAAATAGCTTGATCAGCTGTAACTTCAGGTATTATATATTTACTTGAGATAGCATCAATATGTTTTTTCATATCAATTTTAAACTGTTTTTCAGCTTGCATCCTTACCTCAGGACTATTTTTCTTATCAATCATAGTTTGATAATTTTCAAGCGGAAATTTAGAATCAATGGCTATTGTTCCAAGAGGTTCAGGTGCGAATAAAACACAATCCGCAATTGTACCATTATCAAAACCATACTGCATTTTGTATATCTTTTCATTGTTTTCTCCAAAGACATTAACCATAATATTCTTTAGATTTACTTCGCCAAATATACCTCTAGATTTTTTATCAGTAAGAACTCCTTGTAGTGACACTATATCATTAGATAAATTGTCTATTTTCTTTTGTGCTTCATCTATTTTACTTAATCTTTCTAATACAGATGTAAATGTTTTATTTGTCTTTTCAAAATTTTGATCTAATCTTTCACTTACGCGATCATTAATCATACGTAGTTTTTCTTCCATACTACTATTCAATTTAGTGAAATCTTCATTCATATCGCGACTAAGAGATGACTTGAATTCCCCAAGTTCTTTTATTGTGTTTGTTTCAACTCGACCTAATCTTTCAGTTATGTTAGATTCATTAATATTTTTAGTAATGGAAATAACCACTAATACTATTAATACTATAAGTAAGGCAATTATTATATAGTCCATATGTTTCTCCTAATCTATTTTATTTTTACTCATTATAAATTTAGATAATACATAAGTAGCACCAAGTATTATACCTAGTTTTGCAAGAACACTAATATCACTTAAGCTTTCTAAAAAAGTGGTTCCTATATATCCCCAAAAATATATTACAGCTATTTTAGATATTAATATGCTCATAACAAATTTTTTATAACTCATTTTTGATAAACCAGCTGCTATATTAATTAAAAAAGCTGGTGTGAATGGAAGTGCCGTTATTATTACTAAAGTAGAAAACTCCATCTTATTGATTATATTCATTAAATTACGAACTTTTTTAGATTTTTTTGTTTTCCTATCAAAAAAATTACTAAAATATTTTCTTGAAACAATAAACATAATTATACATCCTATTATAGTTGATACCCAAGACATAATGAATCCAGCTAAATTGCCAAAAAGTATCATATTTAATGCAATAAAAACTGCTAAAGGAAGTACTGGTATCATGGATTCTAATATTATAACAAACATTCCTATAAGTACGCCTATGTATGGCGGTGAACTTATTACTAATTGTTGTAAATTTTCAATAATTTGATTTATTATATGTTGCATTTAATCACTATCCCTATAATTTATTCTATCATAGAAATGGATTAATATTTAACAAATATTAAATAATATGCAAAATGAAGTTTTTTTATTCTGCTAATAAAGAAATATCTAATATTTGATCTAATTTGTCAATAACTGGAAATCCTTTCCCATTTAGTTTAGTAGAAAATTTTATTCCTATTCCTCCTTCAGCTTTCCATTCTTCAAGATTTCCTACATAGTCATCTATAAGAATATGACCTTTACTATGTACCATTTCTGTTTTAGATATTGCTCTAGGAACTGGTATTATAGTAATATCTTTGAAGAAATTTCTAACAAATTTTACTTTTTCAACTGCTTCTTGGAGAGAAATAACATGTGATAAAATAAAAACCTCATATAAACCACTATCTACTATTTTTCCAATACAATTCATTGCATCATTAATAATTGTTGCCTTTTCATTTAGTAGTATGTTCCAATCCAAATCAGCAAAATACTTTAGCACTGCTGGTTGATCTTTAGGATCACTGTCACTCAAGCCCATTTTATTTAATTCTAAATAACTAACCTCTATTGTGTTCATTATAACACCATCAAAATCTATATATAAGTTTCTCATATTATCACTCCTACCATAAAATATATTATATATCAAACATTTGTTCTTGTCAACGATAAAAAAAACAACCTTACGGTTATTTTAATGCATCGATTAATTCAGCTTTTTTCATTGTAGCAGCTCCTGTTACATTCTTAGCTTTAGCTAATTCACGTAATTCTGCAACTGTCATAGCTGACATATCTGTAGTTTCTTCTTTTGAAGCTTCTTTTTTAGCAGGAGCAGCTTTAACTACTTCTTCTTTTAAAGTTCCTTCTAAAGCAGCTTTAGCAATATTTACAAGTTCTGTAAATGCTGCAGCATTATCAATAGCTAATTCTGAAAGAACTTTTCTATTCATATCAACGTTAGCTTTTAATAAACCATTAATGAATTTTGAATAACTAATGTCGTTTGCACGGCAAGCAGCATTAATTCTTGTAATCCATAATTTTCTAAAATCTCTCTTCTTTTGTCTTCTATCTCTGTATGCATATTTTCCAGAATGCATTACTTGTTCTTTAGCACTACTGAAAATTCTATGTTTACTACCAAAGTAACCTTTAGCTTGATCTAATATTTTTTTATGACGAGCACGACTAATTGTGCCACCTTTAACTCTTGTCATATATTTTTCCTCCTATTTTTCTACGTATTATATTATATAAGTGTCTTAATTCTCTTGTAATCAGAATTGTTTAAAGCACTACCACTTCTTCCTTCTCTATTTGAAGAAGCATTCTTTTTACCAGTATTATGTCTTGTTCCTGGATGACCTATTTTAATAGAACCTCCATCGCGAACATTTAAAACTTTTTTTGTTCCTTTATGTGTTTTTAATTTTGGCATAATTATTCCTCCTATTTTTCCTTTGATATTGGCATTAGTATCATATTCATGTAGCGACCCTCTAACTTAGGTTGTGCATCAATAGTTGCGATATCGACTACAGCATTTGCAAAACGAAGTAATACATCTTTTCCTAGTTCAGGATGAGCCATTTCTCTTCCTCTAAACTTAACAGAAACTTTAATTTTATGACCTTTTTCCAAATATTTACTAGCATTACGAACTCTAGTTTGGAAATCAGCAACATCGATTGTTACAGATAAACGATATTCCTTCATTTCTAAATTTGTTTCACGTTGCTTTTTCATATTTTCCTTATTTTTCTTTTTTGATTCATATTTATACTTATTATAATCCATTATTTTACAAACTTGTGGATTACTTGTTGGACTAATAAGAACCAAATCAAACCCTGCATAATTTGCAAGTGTTAAGGCATCTTTTATTCCCTTAAGACCTAACTGTTCTCCGTTTGGACCAATTACCATTACTTCTTTTGCTCTGATTTGTTCGTTTATGTACAAATCTTTTTGTTTAATTGCTATACTGAACACCTCCAATAAAAAAGTGAATACGAATGTATCCACTAAAAAACCAATTTAATATTATCCTATAGCAAAAGATAATCTAATTATCGGCATTTACCCATAACCCTTTGGCTATCAGGTGAGAAGTGGATACTTCTTCTTTCCTCTTTGTATGTATTTGATTATATAATTAATATATTATTTTGTCAAGTATTTATTAGCTTTTTCGCCTATTTTATCAATATTTTATTCGTTTTCTTCTTTTATTACGTTTTTATCTAAAAAACCAATAATTTTTTTATAATTATCGCGATACGGAGTTAATTCTTTTATTACCTTACGGTATCCTTCAATTTCCTCTTCTAACTCACGAATAGTTTTTTCATCTTCTTCAATTTCTTCTTCTTTTTTCTTAATTGTTTCTTTTAAACCAGCTATAATCGTATCTTTATCTTTTATAGAGCCTTCAAGTGAATTAATATCTCTGTTTTGTTTTTCAATAGTCTTTGACTGATTTGTAATCATTTCTTCTTGACGAATGTTAGATTCAAAAAGTTGATTAATTCTATTTATTGCTTTAGCTGTATCATCTTCAACATGTTTTTCCACAACTTTTTCAGTTTGTTTTTCTTCATTTTTATCTGTTAGTGGAAATGCATCTATAATTTCTACTTCGCTCATTATTTTTTCACCCTTCTCATTAGCTATTTTTGACATATATTCTTGATATTTACCAAGCTCAAAAGCTCTTGCTAATACAATATTTGAAGAAACTAAAAAAGCATCTGCACACTTCTTCAAATTCTTACCATTTTCAATATATGTTTCATAGAATAATCTATCATCTGGTATTAAGAAATTAGCAATATAAAACTGTTTTTCTTCATCATTATCAAAAGTTAATGAGTCAGCATGTTCAATTACTTTTTTTTCCTTTTCTTTTACCCCTAAGCCTTCTAGACTAATTAATTGCCTATTTTTAGCGACTTCTTTTTTTAGTTTTTTATATTTTTCCTCAGTTAATTTAATAGTCATTTTTTACCTCACCACAAAATAGTCTATTTACAGTATACTACACGATAATATGTTAATCAAGAAAAAAAAGAGAAAAAAAAAGCATAGAATTATGCTCTTGAATCATATTTACCATCTTTTGTTGATATAACAATTTTTTCGCCTTCAGATATAAATAATGGTACTTTTACTTTAAGCCCATTATCCATATACGCATCTTTCATGGCGTTATTTGTTGTATTACCTTTAACAGCTGGTTCTGTCTTATCTACTACATATTCAATCTTATCAGGAAGTTCCATTCCTAACATTTCTCCTTGGAAAAAAGTTATAAATACATTAATTCCTTCTTTTAAATATTTAGAATCATCACCAATTTGTTCTTTTGTTAAATCGATTTGTTCATATGAGTTCATATTCATAAAATTGAAATCATCACCATTTGCATATAAATATTGCATTTCTTGTTTTTCAATCATGGCTTTTTCAACTTTTATACTTGAGTTAAATGTTTTTTCAACAATTGAACCTGTTCTTAAATTTTTAAGTTTTGCTTTAACAAAAGCAGCACCTTTTCCAGGTTTAACATGAGAAAAATCAAGTACTATGAATAATTGATCTTCATATATAATGGTCATACCGTTTTTGATATCGTTTACATTAACCATATTATTCCTCCTTGGTTATTTTCTATGAAATTTAACTTTTGTTTTTATTTTTGTCATCACTTCTGAATTAGAAACTTTCTTAATATTAACTGCTCTTTCAAAAGGAGCAATTCTATTAGCTTGCATTTTTATTAATTTTGGATAATCTATTGATGTTATAAATTGTTCAAACATATTATCACCTTATTATTTCTTTTCTTTATGATTTGTTGATTTTCTACATTTTGGACAGAATTTGTTTAATTCTAAACGTTCTGTTGTGTTTCTTTTATTTTTTTCTGTACGATAGTTTTCTTCTTTACATTCAGTACATTGTAGAGTAATTCTTTCTCTTGCTTCACCTTTTTTTGCCATACTATCCCTCCTTCACATCTCATGCATACATATTATAGCAAATAATTATTAAAAATAAAAGTTTTTTTTACAAAAGTTGGTTTAATACCTTTTAAAATAAGCACTCGAAACTTCTTTAGCAATTCTTTTTGTTATAAAACTAGTATATTCAGTATCAGAATATGTAGAAGTATCAGGTGTTATTATTGTAAAAGTAACTTTTGGATCGTCATAAGGCATATATGATACAAATGTTGTAGAAATTGTCTCTGTATCTGCCTTGCCATCATTATTAGTATCTAAAAAACTTTGACTTGTTCCTGTTTTACCAGCTGGTTTATAGGATAGATCTATGTAACCAGATCCTGTTCCACCAAACTCAAGAACCATTTTTAATCCTTCTTGAACTCTTTGCATGTAAACACTATCAGTTGTCACTTTGTTAAGTTCCACACGACTATTTTCATAAATAGTATCTCCTTTGTTATCAACAACCTTATTTAATAATACTGGTTTTATTCGTATACCACTATTAGCTATTGTTGTAATATACTGTGATAATTCAATAGGTGTGTAAGTATCATACTGTCCTATTGCAAAATCTAGTAGTAATCCTGAATCTGTTTTTGTCCCTATAACACCTATTCTTTCATTAGGCAAATCTACTTCTGTCTTTATACCTAAACCAAACTCTTTAAAAGTGGTTCTATAAGTATTAAATGCTTCTGGGTTTAATGCTAGACCGCAGTTATAACAGTATGAACCACCACCGACTTTTATAGCAGTATGAAACTGATAAGTGTTTGAAGACCTTTTTAAAGCTGTTAAATCGTTTAAAGTGCCTAGATACATAAATGAACATTTTTCTGGAGTAGATTTTATTTTAATACAATCATCAACTCTTACTTCTCCTATTTTTAAAGCACCCGTGTTGTATCCAACGATATGAGATGCTCCCTTTACAACTGAACCAACAACATAGGATGTATTTGTTATTCCTGTACTATAATCATAAATATTATCATCGATAACCTGTTTTCCAGCCATAGCAATAATTCCACCAGTTTTAGCATCAGTTACTATGACAAACGACTTATTTAAATATTCAGTATTTGGTTCACTCTTAGCTTTTTTTATATTATCTACAATTATTTGTTCTATTTCTTTTTGTAATTCTATATCAATATTTAAATATATATCATTTCCTTTTTGACCTTCTTCAATTAATTCATAATTACCATTTGCATGCACTAAATATTTATTTTTTGTCCCCTTTAAATATTTGTCATATTGATATTCTAAATAACTAACTCCTACTGTATCACTTATTGTATAGCCACTACTTAGATAATATTTTTTATACTCGTTAGGGATTGAACCTACACTACCAAGAATGCCTCTTAAAGTAGTTTCATATGGATATAGTCTTTCCCAATCTAAACGAATGCCAACACCTTTAAGTTTACTTACATTTTCCGCAATAGAAGCATATTCTAACTCACTTACTGAATCATTTTTAATTACTTTTTCAGTATATGAATATCCATTATTCATAAGATAATATATATAGGCTGTTTCCTTATCTATTTCTTCTAAGTCACTACTTGTTATCTTATCTAACTTAAGTTTATATAAATCATCAGAAGTTATTTCTCTATTTTTATATAACTCGTATTCCTCTTCAGTGATTAAAGATAAATCACTATGTAATTTCAAAAAGTAATCTTTTAAAATTATATCTGTCACTTTAGAAAAATCTACTTCTAAAAGATTTGCTAGTTTTGAGGCAATATCAAGCTGCTGTTTTGTAGTTGTTCCAACTTCCTTTTTATAATAAATAACCTTTACAGGTTTATTATCTACGATAATTACACCATTTCTATCATATATTCTTCCTCTTGGTGCAGTATCCCCATAAACAATCTTTTCAGTTAAACTAATTAGTTTTTCTTTATAATAATCATTTTTCATTATTTGAATATAAAAAAGTTTAGCTAATATGATAGACATAGATAATACCACAAATATTTTCAGTATAAAAAGTCTTTTCATATTATCACCCATTATTATTGTTTTAATCTTTTAGTATTTTATACATACAATATAATGGAGGGTTTATGATTAATATTATTAAAAAATATGTAAGTATTCTTACTACTAAGGACATATATGAATTTGGGAGAAAAAATAATATTTTTCTTACTGATAATGAGGTTTCTATAATATATGAAGTTATTAAAAGAGATTATGAAATGTTAATATATAATGATGAAAAAGTATTTCAGTGTTTAGAAAATAAAATAAGTTCAGAAAATTTAAATAAGATTAAAATACTTTTTTATGAGTATAAAAAAAAATATCAGAACTATTTATAATAGTTTCTGATATCTTCTAGTAATTGGCTATTTTGTTTTTTATTTCTTATCATTTCTATTTCAAATTTATATGGTGGATATAGTCTATCAGTTGTTTGATCACTTGCACTCACATAAGGTGTTTCTAGTATTTTAGGAACACTTTTTAATTTGTCATTGTAAATAATGTCAATTAAAGTGTCAAAACCAATTGTTCCAAGTCCTATATTATCATGTCTATCTTTATGAGAACTCATATCATTTTTACTATCATTTACATGAACACATGCAATTTTATCAAGACCTACTATCTTATCAAATTCTTCTAAGACTGTGTCAAAATTTGTTAAGTCATATCCAGCATCATTTAAATGACATGTATCTAGACATACCATAACTTTGTCTTTATATGTAACACCATCAATAATTTTTTTAATTTGCTTAAAATTACACCCTACTTCGCTACCTTTACCAGCCATAGTTTCTAAACATATAGTTACTTTAGTATCTGACATAATGCAGTGATTTAAAACAAATATAATATTTTCAATTGCTGTTTCTTCTCCTAAGCCAACATGGCTTCCTGGATGTAGAACTAATTTTGTTATGCCTAACTGTTCTACTCTGTCAAGTTCCTGTCTTAAGAAACTAATTGCAAAATCTATATTAGCAGTATTAGCAAGATTTATTATGTACGGTGCATGAACTACAATATTTCTTAAATCTATACCATTTTCTTTCATTATTTGCATTGCTTTGATAGTTTGATTATCATCTATCGCAGATCTTGCAGTATTTTGTGGTGCCCCTGTATAAAACATAAATGCGTTACATCCATAACTTAAAGCTTCCTCTACACTACCTACTAGCTGTGAATCTTTTTTAAATGATACATGACACCCAATTATTAAATCTTTCATTTACATCCTCCTAACAAAAAACAGGATATTACTATCCTATTTTTTTCATATTTCCTTTAGCAAGTTCAGCATTCACCATATCTAAAGTAATACCAAACTCGTTAACAAGCTCAGTCATTTCTTTTTCACAAGCTTGCTTTATAGTAATAGCTTCTTTTCTTTTATTCATAAGTTCTACATACTTTACTACTCCTGCTTCTTTTGGATCGACAGGAACTTCAACTTTTATAGGTTCACTTGGGACAGTTGATAATTTTTTTGCTAAATCAAAGTTTTCTTTAATAGAATTTGCTCTATGAGCAAGTAGTTTTTGAACAAAAACAGTGCTTATTAGTAATCGTCTAGGAGCACCAACAATACGCTTTTGTTTATTTATTAAATAGTCAACATCCGTCTGTAATACTTTTAAAATATAATTTTTTTCTTTTGAATTTACCTCTGGATTATTTTTTGCTACATCAATGCTCTTATTTTCTTCTTGAGTTGCTGGATTTTCATTAACAACAGTGGCCACTATATTAACTTGAGCCTCTTGAGGTTCAGTTTTAACTGGTTCTGGTGCAATATTAGTGTTTACTACTGGAGCCGGTTCAACTGCAGCTACATTTAAACTTATATAAGCTAGCAATTTTTTTCCATACCCACTTGTTATTTTATTAAACATATTTGGAACTAAATACGCTAACCTTTTTCCCTCAACAGTTATTTTGCTCTTTGTGGCTAAATCTATTGCTGATGCTTTAACATCATAATTTTTCATTATATTACTCCCCGTCTTTTGCAATATCAAGCATTACTTTTTTTATTTCAACCCAAACAGCTTCATCAGCAACACTAGCTAAAGTAACAGTGCCATCAGCATTTGCTACAACTTCTGATGTATAAACTTCAACATTCCCAGATGGATCAGTTTTGTTTTCTGTATATATTAAGTATTCTTTACCGTTTAATTTTAGTGTAAAATATGCTACGACTTCAACTTGTTTACTAACTCCAGTTTCATCTATTATATTAATGATTTCTTTATTATTCATATTAGTTCTCCCTTCTTACTTTATATATCACATTATATCACAGTATTTAATCTATTTTCAATATTTTCATGAAATATATGTTAATGATACAAGGTATAATATAACCTATAATAGAATATTTTTCAAGGGGTAAATTAAAAGATAATTTAAAAATCAATTATCTTTTAATATGTTATTTAATTCTTCTATCTTAGACTGATAATCAGCTATTTGGTTTTTTATATCTTTGATTTGTTTTGCTACTAAAGCTTGCTCATTTATTAATTCTATATAATCATCTACATCATTATTATATAATTCATATTCTGCCGCTTGATCTTTTAACTCTTTTTCTAACAATGTTTGTTTATCTTGTAATTCAGCTATGATTTTTTGATTATTAGCAATTTTTCCCATATTCATTTTTATACCGTTATTACTAAAAAATATAATAAAATATAATGCTGAAAGAATTATTACTAATTTTATTTTGCCTTTTCTACTCATAATATATAGCTCTCTTTCCAAAAAAGTTAAACGATTGTTCAAAGTTATATCTGTCAAAGTATCTTACTTTACCAACCGATGGGTCAGAAGTTATAATTTGAAATTGATTAAAACCTATTATTACTAAACTATGAAATTCAGCAGGATAGTTAATTGTCCTACCTGTTATTTCATCAGTCCAACTATAAGCATAATAAGTACTTATACCGTCCATAGCAACCCATACTTGTACTGGATGCTTTTCCATTACTACTCTTAAAACTTCATTAAGTGATAAACCTGTTATATTTTTAATTCCACTTTTAAAATTTGAAGATACAGCTATAATTGGTTTTTCATAAACTCCAAAACCATATATATCAGTTGGATTACCAATAAAATAAATTTCCGGATCATTTCCATATCTATCTGCACTTACATAATATGGTCTTTCTGCTTTAATTAGCTTGTCGACAATTTGCTTAGCCGTAACATCAACTCCGGCATGTTTAAGTAATATTAATAAAGAAATACTTTCGCACCCCGATGGATAATCAGGATACTGATTAATAGTTGGGACATTTTTGATAATAGACTGTCCATAATTAATTATGGTATTAATTTGTTGTAATTTACTATTATATTCAGATATAGTATTTTTTAAAAAAAGGTTTAAACTATCTGATACATCATTCTGATCTATTATCTCGTCTTCTAGGTTTATTACCTTAGCAGATAAAGTTCTATTATTTATAGATTCTTCAATATTATTATACATTATTGATAACTTATCAACTTTATTAGAAAGTTCATTTATAGTACTTTCTTGTTTAGTATATAAATCATTTAATGAGTTATCATTACGCTTATTATTGTACTTATACATGATATAAAACTCATTAAAGAACAGATAGAAAAATATTGATATTATAAGTGCTTCCTCAAAGAAATTTTTTAGTTTTTTCTTATTATTTATGGATATAAAGTCTATATTAGGGCATATACATTTTATTATGGCTTGATATTTATCATTATTAATATTATACTTGTCGAATAAATTTCTTGATTTAAATTTACGATTAAACACTTCTAAAAAAGAATATTTACAATAAAAAGCAAATTCTGTTTTAGTTTTATTATTAGAAGAAATTTCACTAGCACATTTATCTCTTATAAAAGAAATAATTTCTGAGTATTCATTAATTTCAAAATCATCCATATATACCTCACTATTATCCTAATATAATTAAATAATAAAAAAGGTTACTTGTCAATATTATTCCTCTAATACGCTATTTAAAAATTTAAAAACACCTTTAACACTTTTTTTACAAGAATTACTGATAAATTCAGATATTTTTAATCCCATTCTTTTTGGTTTGTCCTGGAAGTCTTCTTCATCTACTAAATAATCATTTATATCTATATTAACATTGTTCTTGATATCTTCTTCATATTTGGCAATCTGCTCTTCAGTAAAAACTTTTTTCTTATATGATGCATATTCATAATAGCCAAGATTTACCATAACAAATATAGCAAAATACATCATGAATAAAACAAGGAGCATATAATTAAAAACTTTTATTATTGTTTTATCTTTCATTTATAGTTTCCTTTAAAATATCCGCTAAAACAACAACAGTATTATAAACTTCATCAATGGTATTTTCATATCCACCAATCTCTATTAAAATAGCATTAGGGCTTATATCTTGATTGTATATACCATTAACATTTGCTCCTTTTTTTGTTATTACTCCTCTTGTTAAATTTGGATATTTATTTGCGATTTTGGTATTTATATAATTTGCTAAATCTAAATTATTTTGATAAGCTTCATGTTCAAGTCCAACTACAAATAATACCTTAGCATAACTGACATTGTTTATTGTAATAGTAGAATTTGTTTTAGTAATAGAATCTCTATGGATATCAATAAAATATTTAATAGAAGGATACTCCTCTACTGCTGCATTTATATAATACCTACTCGCTAAATAACTATAATTATAATCCCAACTGTTTATCCTAATAAATTCTGTTATATCATTTTCTTCTACTACTGCTTCTATTCCACGATCTTTTAATTTCTCGCGCATTATATATGAAGCCATCATAACATTAGGAGTGATATTGTATGCTTCATAATTACTACCACTGTAATTTTCAAGTTGATGAGAATTAAAAATATATACTATAGGATCTTTCGCATCGGTAGGATTAGGGTCACTAATATGCTTAGAAATTGTTTCTAATTCATCAGCATTATATTCTTCATCATAAGAAATATCACCATTAAAATTAAGTGTACTTGTTAATAAGGTTATAGGCTTATCAACAGTAGAACTATAAATAATATTTGTTATTTTACTTATTATATTTTGACTATACTTTTTGTAATGGTTAGAATCAGCAAGCAAACTACCAATAAATTCTTCATTCGAAGAATATAAATTAATATTATATACAAATGAAAAACTAATACTAAAACAAGTAATACATATAAATAATAAAAGCAAATTTTTAAACTTAATTCTCTTTTTTCTTTTCAATCTTAATTTAGCCATATTATCACCTAATTAAGTATATAAAAAAGAAATAGATTAATTTGTCAAATGAGCGATTAAATTAATTTTTTTATAAATTATCTACTTTTTTATGAAGTGATCTATTTATACCATTACCAATAATGTCACTTAGTTTGTCCATCAAAAAGTCAATTTCTTTAGGTGTAACCATTAAGTTATATCCAATAGGTGTTAATACTTCATAAATAAGTTGTTTAATTTCTTCTTCGCTAAGAATACCTATTAAACCCATTAGAGTTTCTTTGTCTTCAGAACTTGGTGTAATATCCTCTTTTAAATAGTTTATTTTTGATGATAAAATAAGTTTATTTTTTGGCAGATTTCTCTTTTCCTTATTATAAGCATAGTGCTTAAACATATATTTTATAGTATCGCTTACAATAGTTACTGCATCTACAACAGTAGGTATTCCAATTGCTATAACAGGAATGCCAAATATTTCTTTACTAATTTCTTTACGATTATTACCAACGCCGCTACCTGGATGTATACCTGCATCGGTCATTTGAATAGTTCTATTTACCCTATCAACTGAACCACTAGCAAGAGCATCAATTACTATAATAAATTGTGGTTTAATCTCACTTATTAAACCTTTAATTAAATTACTTGTTTCAATACCGGTTTGTGCCATTACACCTGGCATAAAGGCAAATGTTTTTCTAAAACCTTTTTCAACATTCCCATAAGTAAATAAATGATTAGTTACTAATATATTATTTATAGCAAGTGGTCCCAAAGAGTCAGGAGTTGATTTAGGATTACCTAATCCTATTATTAAACAAGAATCGTCTTCCATTATCTTGTTAAGATTAAGCATTTTTTTTAATTGTTCTATGAATATTTCTTTTACACTTTCTTTATTAGAATAATCCGTAATGTCTTCAAATTCGATTGTAATATAATTACCTGCTTTTTTATTGATAATATCTCCTGCTTGTTTATTTAAATAAGTTGTTGTTACTTTTATATTATCAAATACTTCACTACTATTTGATACACCGTCAATTTCAGTATCATTTTGCAAGTAATCTATCGCTAAATCACTATGAATATGATAGTTTTTTAAATCAATTTCATGATTCATATTATCACCCCATATATATTTTTACCAAAAATACCTTTTTTTATTGCTTTTTTTTGTTTTTTTTGTTAAAATCAATAGTGTTAAGTTGACTTGGAGGTGAAATTATATGCCAAATATGAAAAATGCAAAAAAAGCTGTTAGAAAAAATATTAAAAAAACTGGTGAAAATAATAATTTTGAAGCTAGTATGAAAACAGCTATTAAAAATGTAGAAAAAGCTGTATTAAATAAAGATAAAGAAAAAGCTTCTGCTAATTTAAAAGTAGCTATTAAAAAAATAGACAAAGCAGCAGCTAGCGGAGTTACAACAAAGAATAAAAGTGCTCGTAACAAATCAAGATTAACTTTAAAAGTTAACACAATGGAGTAATATTTACTTCTTTTTTTTTCATATTTATAGAAATAGTATGTTATAATTAAGATAGGTGAGAATATGGCGAAAACAATTAGAAGGATACTCATAATTATAATATATTTGGGATTATTAATTGGACTAATTGTTTACCATGATCCTATTAATAAATATATTATTGAAAACTATATATTTAGTAAACAAATTAAAGATTATGAAGTTAATGAATATGCAAAAAAAACTAGTTATAACTATGTTAGTATAACTGCCGATTTCAAAACGACTTCTAAGAAAAATCTTTTGGACGATATATATACTATTATTGATGGTGGTCTAGATGAGTTTACTTTTTATTGTGATGATACTTATACTGATTGTATAGATGATGTTCAAGAGTTATCAAATGATACTACTGCTTTAACGCTTATAAATAATTATGTTAACCCATATAATAGTTTTAATAAATTGTATATATCAACCAACAGTATGGGCAAAATTGATGTCATTGTAAACAAATTATACAGTGATGAAGAAATTAGTTATACACAAAATAAGATAGATTCTATAATTAGTCAAATAATAACAAATACGATGACGACGAGAGAGAAAATAAAAGCATTTCATGACTACATTATAAATACTACAGTATATGATGAAGAACGTTCAGATGAAATTAAAAATAAAATATATAATACAAATATTTTTAATTCTCATAAGGCATCTGGTGTACTTGAAAATCATATTGCTTTATGTAGTGGTTATACTGACGTAATGGCCGTATTTCTAAATACTATTGAAGTAGAGAATTTTAAGATATCTAACAATGATCATATTTGGAATGCCGTTTACTTAGATGGTGCTTGGTATCATTTAGATCTAACATGGGATGACCCTGTTACAAATACCGGTGCAAATGTTTTAATATATGATTTCTTCTTAATAACTGATTCTGAATTATTGCAAAAAGAAGTAGTTCAGCATGCTTATGATAGCGCAGTATATACAGAAATAGCTACTAGATAAACTAGTAGCTATTTTTTTGGCAATTTAATTATAACTTTTGTTCCCTTGCCTGTTTCTGATTCATATTTCATAGTACCACCATGGGAATTTACTATTTCATTTGATAATGATATTCCTAAACCTGTTCCTGTTTTTTTTGTTGTAAAGAAAGGTTCACTAATATGTGCCATATTTTCTTTTGAAATTCCTCGTCCATTATCTTCAACCATAATATATATATAGTTAGTTTCTATTTTCTCTGTTATTAGTATTTTCTTTTTCTTATTTTCATCAAATGATTCAATGCTGTTTTTAATTATATTTATAAATACCTGCATTAGCCTTGTATAGTCAGCATTTATATAAACTTCATCTGTTTCACTAAAAATTAGTTTTATATTATTCTTAGTCAATAATTCATCAAAGCTTACCACGACCTCACTAATTAAATAATTTATGTCCATTATATCTTTTTCAACATTTATTTTTGAAAATGAAGAGAAATCCTGTAAGATTAAAAGTGTGTGCTGTATTTCAAATTTAATTATTGGAATATATTTCTTACACTGTTCTGTATTATTTACATCAAGCATATCTAAATAACCTTTACAAACTGCTAAAGGGTTTTTAATCTCATGCGTTATTTTAAATAATGATGTTCTTATTTGTTTTTCTTTTACAAGTTCTTTATAACTCATATGATATTTAATAATATCATCACATAATTCAACTACATAGAGAATTAATAATGTAGAGAAATATGTAATAGGAATTGATATACATAAAATATCATTAAATATTGAGTCATTAAAGAAATATGCTGATGTACCACTGCAAAGTATAAATAGAAAAGTCTTTGTAGCAAATATGAATGTTGTAAATAAGTATTTATTAAACTTTTCTTTTCTTGTAAAGAAATAAATTAAGAAATAGATTAAATACTCAAAACATACACATAAAAATGTAACATTAAATAAATATGATGCAGCAATTATATACATAATAGATAAGAAAATAGCTTCTCTTGTTTTATATTTTGTAAAAGCAAGTATGATTGGTATATTTGCTAATAAAAGACCAGTTCTTGGAAAATTAATAGCTCCTTTAAATATTACTAAATACATCGAAGAAAATAAGGCAAAACATAGTAATAGATCATTTTCCTTTAATTCAATTTTTTTATTATAAGCAATATAAAAGCAATACATAGATATAGGAAAAAGTAAGTATATAGTACATATTATAATGTCATTTATATATTCCATAAATTCACCCCATCTTCATTGTATACCTTTAACTTGTCATTTTTTGTCGAAGCAACAAAAAAAAGTGATAATTTTATCACTTTAAATCGTCAATGTGTTTTTTTAATACTTCTGCTTGGTTTCCTAGAATAATTTTTAATTGATTATCAATCTCAACCATTCCCTGTGCTCCCATTCTTTGTATACCTTCTTTATTAACTAAAGATATATCTTGTAATGTAACCATAAAGCGAGATTTATTTGCTTCATAATTAATTATATTGCTTTTGCCACCTAAATAATCTACTAATTTATTTACTTCTATCTTGGCATCTTTTCGTGATGCTCTAGTAATTGCAATTGCAATTATTAACAAAAGCACAATTATAATTACATATTGTATATATTCCATTAAATCACCTTATATAATTATACTATAAAACTCTTAATTGTCAAATCATCTGCATAATCGATTGTGTATAATGGTTTGGGGAAAGGTATACAAAAAGGAAGACCTTTGTTAAAATGTAGTTGTGTAAACAAACATTTAGGAGGTCTTCCATATGAATATTATACTACAAAATTACAATGATTTATTAAAAAAAATGATTTTTGATACATTTTCTAATAATTTAAAAGAAAAGTTAAATAAAATAGATATCAATGGTAGTGTTATGAACTATACTCTTTTACTATCTAACTTAGATGAATCACTATGTATGATTGCTAGAGAAAGTCTAGTTTCTATATTTGAAGCAATGGACAAAACCTTTAAGACTTCTATAGATAGAAAAAAGAAATATGATATTAAGTCTTGTCATCCCCGTACCATAATGACAATTTTTGGTGAAATAACTTATACTCGTACATTTTATACATCAAAATTAAGTAGTAAGAACTATTGTTATGTTGATAGAATATTAGGATTACATAAGTATGATTACTTTGATCCATATTTAAAAGCCTCAATTATTGATTATGCCGCCAACAACTCTTATCCTAAAGTAGCTAGATATATAAATGATTTAATTGGTAATAGAATCAAAATTAAATCATCTTTTAATTATATATCAAGGCAAACAGTTAGAAACATAATAATGACTTCTACCCTTTCTAAACCTAATATTGAGAAATTAGATACACCCGAAGCTTTATATATAATTGCTGATGAAAAATGGATTCATACCCAAAATAATAACAATAAAGCAGTTATGGAAAAGTCTATTGTTGTTTTTGAAGGCATTAAAAATAAGAGATTAAAAAATAAAATGATTTTTGCTTCTTTAGACGGAACATTTTTAGACAACTGTTTAGATTATATTTATAGTGTCTATGATGTTAATAAAATTAAAACTATCTTTATCATGGGTGATGGCGCTAAATGGATTAAATGCTTAAGACCAGAATTTCAATTTAATAAGGACATTCATACAGTTCAAGGACTTGATAAATTTCATTTTAAACAAGCACTTCACCACATTGCTTTAAACATAGATTTAGAGAATATCTTAACAAATTATATACTTAAAAATAATAAGAAAGCTTTTACCGAATGTTGTGACAATTTAAAAGAATCTTTTCCTCATAGAAGTGAGACTATCGAAAATAAGAAAAAATATATCTTAAACAATCTTAGGGGTATAAAAGATTTATACAAATATGATTTATCTTGCCCTATGGAAAGTCAAATTTCACATAACATTGCAGATTTATTCACTTCAAGACCAAAAGCATATTCCCTTAAAATGATAATTAAGCTAACCGAGTTACGCCTTCTTTATAAAAATCACTTTAATATCAAACAGTTATTTCTTAATAATTTTAATTCCACAAAAAAGTTAATTATTAATAATGAAGTATTAGACTTTTCTATATTTGATAGAAAAGAGACTTACACTATAACAACAAGAATTAGTGGGTTTATACATTAAAAAAATTGATAATACAATTACCAATTTAATTTAGGATTTCTAAAAATCCCCAAAACTCTTTACACTAACGCATAATCATTTTATTTAAATACATACTAATATTGGTGATAATATGGAAATTAGAAAAAAGTATAAAATCAACTATAATTTGATAATTTGTTTATGCTGCTTTTTCATAATTTCTATAATTTCTTTATACAGTGCGGATACTATAAATACTGCCATAGATCAAATTATATATAAACAATTATTGTGGATAGCAATGGGTTTTCTATTAATTGGTTTTATAATCTATATTGGCAATGACATTATAATTAAGAACTCCATGACTTTATATATTATAGGTATTATTGCGCTTATTCTTCTTTTGTTTTTTGGCACACCTATCAATAATGCAAAATGCTGGTTTAAAATACCAGGTATTGGAACAATCCAGCCAAGTGAATTTATGAAAATAGTTTTAATAATTTGCTTATCAACATTTATAAATAAAAAGCAAAATAAACAAAAAAAGAAAAGCACTAAAAATGAGTTTATTTTATTATCAAAAGTTGTGGGAATAATTCTTGTTCCTGCTATTCTCACTTTTTTGGAGCCAGATACTGGTGCAGTTTTTATGTATTTAATTCTAACAATAACTATTCTATTTGTAAGTAAATTTAGAATGCGCTGGTTTTTCTTTGGTGTATTTGTTTTTGCTTCTTTAATTTCAATTATATTGTATCTATATTTCTTTAACATTGATCTTTTTATTAAGCTATTAGGTAATAGTTTTTTTTTAAGAGTTGAGCGTATAATTAACTGGTCGTCATCAGCTGGTATGCAACTAGAAAACGGTATGACAGCTATTGGAGCTGCTGGTTTTATTGGATATGGGTTTAACAAAACACCTATATATTTTCCTGAAGCCCAAACTGATTTTATATTTGCTGTATTTGCTTCAAATTTTGGATTTATAGGCTCAATCATATTAATAATGATTATTATATATTTTGATTTAGAAATTATTCATATTGCTGAACGAAGTAAAAATAAAACTAATAAATACATAATAAGCGGAATATTAGGTACTATAATATATCAACAAATTCAAAATATAGGTATGACATTTGGACTACTTCCTATAACGGGTATAACATTACCATTTATCAGCTATGGAGGTTCTAGTTTGCTTAGCTACATGATTATGATAGGACTAATATTTAATATAGATAAAGAAAATAGACAATATAAAAATTAAAAAAGAAAGTTTTGATAGTAGTACCTGTCAAGTAGATATTAAATAAAAAGAACTTAAGAATATCTGTTAGGTGGGAGATATCCTAGTGATTTTTGAATACGTTGAGTGTTATACCATTCAATGTATTTTTTTATTTCT
>JAEWBI010000004.1 GCA_023391185.1 Bacillota bacterium
TTAATTGAAAAAGGTGTATGTATGTAAAAAGGAGATAATTCTCCTTTTTTTATTATATTAATGGGTATCACAAATAAATGCTGTGATATAATGTTTTAGAAAGATAAATGTTATTTAAGATTCATAAATAAAATAATGATAATATAAAAGCATACAATATATAGAAAAATTTATTAAAATTGTTTATTTAAATTTTAAATATTATAGTAATTAGAACTATATAGTTGTGAGGAAAGGAAATGAAAATGAAAGAATTTATAAAATTTGAAAATGTAGTGAAAACATATAGTGTTGGAGATAAGGTATTTAATGCTATAGATGGTATTAATTTTAGTATTCCAAAGGGAGAGTTTGTTGTAATTCTTGGTCCAAGTGGTGCTGGAAAATCGACACTTTTAAATTTACTAGGTGGCATGGATAATGCTACAAGTGGTAATATTATTATCGATGGTGAAAATATTGAAAATTATAATAAAAATCAAATGACAGAATATCGTGCTGAGAATGTAGGATTTATTTTTCAATTTTATAATATTTTACCAACTCTAACTGTTTTAGAAAATGTTGAAATAGTAAAAGATATAGTTAAAAATCCAAAGAGCGCTGAAAGAATTTTAAAGGACGTTGGATTAAAAGATCATTTCTATAAGTTTCCTAATCAACTATCTGGTGGTGAACAACAAAGAGTTTCTATTGCAAGAGCGATAGCTAAAAACCCAAAACTATTATTGTGTGATGAGCCAACAGGAGCATTAGATTCCAAAACTGGTGTAGATGTTTTAAAATTATTAAAGAAATGTTGTGATGATAATAATGGTAAAAATACTGTTATTGTGGTTACTCATAACTCATTAATTTCAGAGATTGCTGATAGAGTAATTAGAATTAAAAACGGAAAAGTTGAAAGTGTTGAAGAAAATGCCAAACCAAAGGAAATAGATGAGGTAATTTGGTAATATGTTAAGAAAAAAAATGTTTAGGGATATTAAAAATAATATCATGCAATTTATAACGATTTTCTTAATGGTATTTTTAGGCGTATTTGCTTTTGCTGGAGTTCATTCATACATGGATGGTATGACTAAAAGTGCTGATGAGTATTATGAAAATAATAATCTGCAGGATATTTGGTTGATGGGTGAAAATTTTAGTAAAGAAGATTTAAATAATATCAAAAAAATTAGTAACATAAATGATGCTGAAAGAGTATTAACAGTTAATGCTATTCTTGAAAATTATGAAGATGTTGCTCTAGAAGTGAATTTTATTGAATCAAATAATATATCGAAAATGTATGTTGTAGATGGAGAAGGTTTTGATATAAATAAAGAAGGTTTATGGATTGATAGCTATCTTGCCGAAAATTTAAATATAGCAGTTGGTGATGAAATATCATTTACATATCATAAGTACAAAATTAAAGAAAAAGTACTTGGTTTGATAAATACTCCTGACCATGTTTATTCAGTAAAGGATGAAAATGAAATATTTCCGAATCATAAAGATTATGGGTATATTTATTTATCTGTAAATGAATTTCCTGAAGATTATATATATGATGAATTAAAGAAACAAATGAATATAGATGATATCAGTATAATAAAATCATATATAAAAGATTTTAATATATCTAACTATTATGTCTTTAATAAAGTTATTATCGATATTGATGATCATTCTAAGTTAGACGAAACTAAAACTGATTTAGAAAAAAATATAAAGGCAGCAATAGCTGTCACTGATCGTGATTCTAGTAGTTCATATATTGCTTATAATTCAGAAATTGAAGAGGGTAATACTTATTCTGGAGTATTTACATTTTTATTTTTATTTATTGCGTTATTATCGGTATTAACAACAATGAATAGATTTATAAAAAAGGAAAGAACACAAATAGGTACCTTGAAAGCATTAGGTTATAAGGATGGAAAGATAACTTTACATTATATAGGGTATGGATTTTATATTAGTTTACTTGCTGCAATTGTAGCAATAATCTCAGGGAAATATACATTTGGCAATTTCTTTATGGGGATAGAAATGAAATATTTTGAAGTGCCTGAATATTTCACAACTTTAGAACCTATAGTATATATATTAGGGGGAGTTGTAGTAATACTTGTAACATTATTTACATATTTATCGTGTAAGAAAATATTAAAAGAGCCAGCATCTGAAGCTCTTAGGGTGCAAGTACCAAAAGTTAAGAATGCAAAATTTAGTATAACAACAAAAGGATTATTTAAGAAAAGTTCAATGTCAACAAAGTGGAATTTAAGAGATATTTCAAGAAGTAAAGGTAGAAGTATCATGGCAATTGTAGGTATTGTTGGTTCTACTATGCTTTTAGTTTCTGCATTTGGTATGCTAGATACAATGAACTCATATTTAGATTGGCAGTTTAATAAGATATATAATTTTGACTATAAATTAACATTAGAAAGTAACTATAAACAAACTGATTATGATAATCTAATTAGTAAATATGGTGATTCAACAACTGAAACTTTGGGTATTGAAATAAAAAATAATGGTTTAAAAGAAACTAATATTTTAACAATAAATGATGCAGAAGAACATTTAAAATATACAGATCATAAGAAAAAATATATTAGTATATCTGATGATGGTGTATATATTACTGAAAAACTAGCAAAAAATTTAAATCTTGAAATTGGAGATAATATAGTCTGGCATATTTTTGGTGATGACAAATGGTATACAACTAAGATAGTTGGTTTAAATAGAGATCCTCAAAGTCAACAATTAAATATGACAAGGAGCTTTTATGAAAATTTAGGCCTTAAATATAAAGCTGATACTATATATACTAACAATGATTTAAGCAAAGTTAGACAACTAGACGGTGTAAGTGCTATAAGAAGTGTTGACGGATTAAAAGAAGGTATGCAAAACATGCTTAACAGTATGACAACATTAGTAATTGTTTTAATAATAGTTTCTATTTTACTTGGTTTTGTCATAATTTATAATTTAGGAATATTATCTTTTACTGAAAAACAATACCAGTTTGCAACCTTAAAAGTTTTAGGTTTTAAAAATAAACAAATAGAGAAAATATTTGTAAAACAGAATATTTGGCTTACCATTATCTCTATTATACTTGGTGCACCACTAGGCTATTATATGACTGACTATATCTTTAAAACTGCACTTGGAGACACATATGATTTTAATGGTTATATTAAACCTATTTCATATATATATGCCTGCGTAGGAACATTTATTGTTTCACTAATTGTTAATAAGATGTTAGCGAAAAAAGTAAACAAAATAGATATGGTTAGTAGTTTAAAAGGTAATGAATAATATTTGATATATAAAAAGGAGAAGATTCTCTTTTTTTTTTATATAAAAAAATAATACAAAAAGTATTATTTTTAAAAATTCTATTTTAATTTGAACGATTCATTGAACAACACGCTTCCATACCATTTTTTTGCAAATATATTTCTCCCCAATTGTACATTGCATTAAGAATGGGTTTTATACTTTTGCCAAATTCTGATAAATTATATTCCACTTTTGGTGGAACAATAGGGTAGACTGTTCTTATTATTAAGTTGTCATTTTCAAGTTCTCTTAACTGTTGAGTAAGCATTTTTGCCGTTGCACTTGGTATTAGTTTCTTTAATTCTCCAAATCTTAAAGCACCGTCAACAAGATGCCATAGTATTAAAGCTTTATATTTTCCACCTATTAATTTTAATGTAGCATCAACAGGACAATTTAAATTATTTTCACAATATTCCATAATAATATTCCTCCTTAGTATCATTTTGGGTAGTATGTTACAAAAATGTGCGTATTTCCATTAATGAAAGTTAATGTTACAATTATATCAGGCAATTTTCGAATAGTCAAATAAAAATTGCTTGTAATAGATAGAGAAGGTGAGTTTATGAAAAAAGAAACATTTTATATAACTGGAATGTCTTGTACAGCTTGCGCAAAACATATTGAAAAAGCTGTCAATGAAATAGATGGTACTATCAGTGTTAATGTTAATTTTGCTACTGAAAAAATGGTAGTTGAGTATGATGAAAAAATAGTGACGGTATCAAAAATAAAAGAAATAGTTGCCGAAAATGGCTATAAGGTAGTAGAAACTAGTGTCAGTAAGATTATTATTCCAATTGGTGGAATGACATGTGCTTCATGTGCTAGTAGTGTTGAAAAGGCAGTTAGGAAGTTAGACGGTATAGATAGTGTAAAAGTAAATATTGCTACTGAAAAAGCAAATATATCTTATGATCAAAGTATTGTACAGCTATCTAAAATAAAAGAAGCTATTGAAGAAGCTGGATACAAAGTCTTGGAAATAAAAAAAGAGAGTTTAATTGATGAAGATAAAATAAGAAAAGAAAAGGAGATAAATACTCTTTGGACAAAATTTATTATATCAACAATATTTTCGTTACCTCTTTTATATATTGCTATGGTTCCTATGATTAGTTTTATAAGATTACCATTTCCTGGTGACTTAGATCCGATGCAATATCCTTTGATTTACGCATTAATAGAATTAATATTAGTAATTCCTATAATATGTGTTGGTTATAAGTTTTATACAGTTGGTTTCAAATCACTTTTTAAAAGAAGACCAAACATGGATTCACTTATTGCAATAGGAACAACAGCAGCAGTGTTTTATAGTATCTATAATACTATATTAATTGCTGAGGGTCAGTTTGCATTAGTTGAATCATTATATTATGAAACAGCTGGAGTAATAATAACTTTAATTTTACTTGGAAAGTCATTAGAAGCTGTTTCAAAAGGGAAAACAAGTGAAGCAATCAAGAAATTAATTGGATTAACACCAAAAACAGCTCTTATTGAAGAAGATGGTAAAGAAAAAGAAGTAGCTATTGATGAAGTTGAAATAAATGATATCATTATAGTTAAACCGGGAACAAAAATTCCTGTTGATGGTGTTATTGTAGAAGGATATAGTTCTGTTGATGAATCAATGTTGACTGGTGAAAGTATGCCAGTTGATAAAAAAGCAGGAGATAATGTTTATGCTGCTTCAATAAATGATAATGGGTTATTTAAATTTAGGGCAACAAAAGTCGGTAGTGATACTGCCTTAGCTCAAATTATAAAATTAGTTGAAGATGCTCAAGAATCAAAAGCACCAATCGCAAAAGTAGCTGATACTGTATCAGGTTACTTTGTTCCGATTGTTTGTCTTATTGCTGTTGTGGCAGGGGTTATCTGGTTTATTGTTACTGGTGACTTAGAATTTTCATTAAAAATATTTATTTCAGTTCTAGTGATTGCTTGCCCATGTGCACTTGGTCTTGCAACTCCAACAGCTATTATGGTTGGTACAGGAAAAGGTGCTGAAAAAGGTATTTTAATTAAAGGTGGCGAAGCACTTGAAATTGCACATAAAATTAGTGCAATAATTCTTGATAAAACAGGAACTATAACAGAAGGAAAACCACAAGTCACTGATATTATTGTAGTAGAGGACACTACTAAAGATAAAGTTTTAAAAATGGCTGCATCTGCTGAAAAAGGATCTGAACATCCTCTTGGGAAAGCAATTTTAAATGAAGCTAAAAATAGAAATATGAACTTACTAAAAATGAGCGATTTTAAATCCTTAACTGGGTTAGGGATATCAGCTGAAATTGATAATATTAAAGTATTACTTGGAAATAAAAAGTTAATGGATAAATATTCAATTTCTTTGAAAAAATTAGAAAAAGAATCTGATGATTTAGCACATAATGGAAAAACTCCAATGTATATAGCTTTTAATGGAAAAATTGCTGGCATTATTGCTGTATCTGATGTAGTAAAAAGTAGTAGTAAAAAGGCAATAGAAAAACTTCAAAAGATGGGAATTGAAGTTGTAATGATAACAGGTGATAATAAAAAAACAGCAGCAGCAATAGCTAAACAGGTTGGAATAAATAAAGTATTATCCGAGGTTCTTCCACAGGACAAAGCTGCTGAAGTTAAAAAACTACAAGGTAAAAACAAAAAAGTAGCAATGGTAGGAGATGGCATAAATGATGCTCCCGCACTTGCACAGGCTGATATTGGTATTGCAATTGGTTCAGGTACTGACGTAGCAATAGAATCAGCTGATATTGTTCTTATGAAGAGTGATTTAATGGATGTGCCTGTTGCTTTAGAATTAAGTAAAAAAACTATAAGAAACATAAAGCAAAATTTATTTTGGGCATTCGGTTATAATGTAATTGGTATTCCAGTTGCGGCCGGATTGCTATATGGTTTTAATGGATTACTACTTAATCCAATAATTGCTGCATTAGCAATGAGTTTAAGTTCTGTATCAGTTTTAACCAATGCACTAAGACTTAAAAAAATTAAGTAAGAAAATAGAAAGGATGACATATTAATGAAAAATAAAATAATTATACTATCAGTTTTAGGTTTAATAATAGTTAGTGCTATTATATTTACTTCAATTAAGTTATTAAAAAATTTAGATGTAGTAGGAAAACAATCACTTAGTTCATTTAAGGAAATAACTACAACTTTAACAAACAATATTAAATTAAATGAGGAGAGTACTAGCTGGATATTATCATCTCCAGATAATAGTGCGAAGTTTATTTGGAGTACAGATTCTAGTAAAACAAGCAATTATGATGTAATGCTAGAGTTTTCTATAGACCCATTTATAAAGGCTGGGTTAAACAAAGATAAGCTCCAAACTGAAATGTTATCTAATGATGTAATTATATTAGGGACAGAATTAAGTGATAAAAAGATTAATTATGATGGTGATTTTTCTTCTTATGAGTCTTATAAAAAGATAGTAGAGTTAAATAGAAATAGTATTAAATACCATGCTGAGTTAGATCATTATGGTATTGATTTAGGTAATGGAAATTTGTTTGAATGGGCAAAAGATATGACTACAAATGATAAAGATATAGTTTTTGTGCTTAATCCAGAACCATTTATAAAGGCTGGAGTTAATCCAGAAGAAGTAGATGGCTGGGTATATGCTAAAGTTCCAACAATGAAAGACGGAAAAAAGGTTGAGGTTTATAAACTTTTAAAACCATTCAATTTAAAATAATAGAGAATAATAACTGTTTGCAAATTATTATTTTTTGTAAAAAGAAAGGAGAAAAAATATGGAAAAAATATATGTTAAGATTGAAGGAATAACATGTGACCACTGTAGGATGAAGATTACTAAAGCTTTAGAACAAATAAAGAATGTTGTATCTATTTCTTTTGATGGTCATATTGCTGAAGTTACATATAGTGGCAAACTAAATAAGAATGATATAGTAAATTCCATTATCAAAATAGATTATTATACTGATTTAAAAATGATTTCAGCTAATAAAAAAACTCTGAAACGTACTATGTCTTTAGGACAATTTTTTAAGATTTTTATTATTATTATCTTATTAGCTATAGTATTGAATATGTTATTTGGCTTTAATATATTTAACATGATACCTGTAATTAACAGTAAGACAACTTATTCAATGCTATTTATTACAGGACTTCTTACTAGTGTGCACTGTATTTCAATGTGTGGAGCAATAAATTTAATAGCAAGTAGTTCTATTAAACGAAACTTTAAGAAACCATTTTTATATAATCTTGGAAGACTTGTGTCATATACCATTATTGGTGGTTTAGTTGGCTTGATAGGTAGTGTATTTAAATTTAATTCATATATAGATGGCACTATAATTATAATAGCTTCTATTTTTATGCTTTTCATGGCATTTAATATGATGGGAATTATAGACTTTTCTCTAAAGTTTAAAACTCCTAAAATAATTAATAAGTTCAAAATAAATGGTCCTTTTATGTTAGGATTACTAAATGGACTTATGCCATGTGGTCCTCTTCAAGCAATGCAAGTATATGCATTGTCAACAGGTTCATTTATTTATGGTGCTTTATCTATGTTTCTATTTTGTTTAGGGACAATTCCTTTAATGCTATTGGTAGGTATTGTATCGAATTTCTTAAATAATAATCATAGAAAAATTTTAAATAAAGTTTCAACAGTTATAGTCTTGATTCTATCGTTTGTAATGTTTAATCGTGGTTTATTAAGTATGGGAATAGATATTTCTAATATTTTTAAACCAAGTTATGATAATTATTTAAAGAGTGAAATGGTTGAGGACTATCAAGTTATTGAATTTGATTTATCACCATCTGGTTATAAGGACATTGTTGTAAAACAGGGAATACCCGTTAAGATAATTATAAACGCAAGTATGAATTCATTAACTGGTTGCAATAATGCAATAAAAATAAATAGTTTTAATATTGATAAAGATTTACAAGTTGGACGAAATGTAATTGAATTCACTCCAAATAAGAAAGGTACATATACATATACTTGTTGGATGGGAATGCTAAAAAACAATATTGTTGTTGTAGATGATGACACTATTTTTACAGGAGGTAATAATGATTAATACTAATAGACAAAAAATATATATAAAAAGAAACATAATAATCACTATTTTTCTAATGATGGTTATATTTCTTATGTTAACAGGTTGTGATGTGAAAGGAGATAATGTAAGTGAAACAAAAGTTACTACAAACACGAATGAAAATAATAATACCAGTAATGTTCCTACTTGTCATTAGTTTATTTGGATTAGTTGGTTGTAGTTCAGAAAAGACTGAAGAAAAAGTTGAAGAAGTAGCTCAGCACACTATAATGACAGTGAAACAAGGTGAAGATATTAAAATAAACACTAATGATATAACTTCTAATGCAACTTACTATAATTACGAAATAGATGGACATATAATTCAAATATTTGCAGTAAAAGCATCCGATGGTACTGTAAGAATAGCATTTAATACTTGCGGTGCATGTAATCCATCTCCTATGGCTTATTTTGTCCAAAAAGGCAATTATTTTGAATGTCAAAATTGTGGAAATATGTTTGAAATTGATGAGATAGGTTTAGTAAATAAACCTGGATGCTCTCCAATAGGCATACTAGATGATAATAAAAACGTAGATGGAGATAACATTACAATATCTAGTGGTTTTATAGAGACATATAAACAAAAATTTGAATCAATAAACATTTTTAAAAACTAAGAATTTGTATTTATATTAATATAAACATATAAAAAAATGATGTTTGATATTCTGCTATCTTAATTATTTTTAGCTTAATAATAGGTTTTAGTTTACAAAATATTAACTTATCTTAAACTAGGGTTTTAGCAATTTTTGATATTATAATACAAAAAAACCTTGTTTTACTTATTTTTTCTTGTACATTAACTTAAGTGGTGGTATAATAATTCATAGTTAAGAAGGGAGGGATATTGATGACAAAAGTTCTAGTACGTAATGGTAACGTTGACGGTGCCTTGAGAATGGTTAAACAAAGAAATGCCAAAGATGGCCTCCTAAAAGCAGTTCGTGAAAGACAAGAAGGTTATATGAAACCCGGAGTTAAAAAAAGAATGGCTAAAAAAGAAGCTATTAAAAATGCTAAAAAGAATAGTAGAAAATACAGCTAAGAGTCATTAAGGCTCTTTTTTATATAAAGGAGAACAAAAGATGAGACAAACAGTATTAGATGATATTATAAAAGCAATGAAGGAAAAAGATAAAGATACTTTATCAGTACTTCGTATGGTAAAAGGTGCTATGCAATTAGAAGAGATAAATGTTAAGCATGAACTTAATGATGAAGAAATGACAAGAATCATATCTAAGCAAATAAAAACAAGAAAAGATTCAATAGTAGAATTTGAAAAAGGAAATAGACAAGATCTTGTTGATGCTGTTAACTCTGAAATATCAATACTTGAAAGATATATGCCTGAACAAATGAGTGAAGAAGATATATCAAAAGTAATAGATGAAGTATTCAGTAAAGTTAATCCAACTGGTCACTCAGATATGGGTAAAATTATGGGAATGATTTCGCCACTTGTAAAAGGAAAAGCAGATATGGGGCTTGTAAATAAGTTAATAAAAGAAAGATTATCAAATTAAAATATGTTTATACATATTTTTTTTTATCTTTTTATTGTATAATGTAAGAATAGGGTAGGGATAATTATGGGCGAGTTATATATTTTTAAACAAGAAAAATTAAAATATGAGTCTCAAATGGCTATTGAAGAAAATAGTTTTAATAAACAAAAATTAATGAAGGAATACCAAGACAAAACCAAAAGATATTTAGGAACGGCAATAAGTATTATAAATAAGCATTTTAATATTAATTATTCTATTAATAAAGAAGCAGTTGGTATGACTGCAACTTTTCAAAAAATAAATACAATTGTTAGAAAAACAGATCAAGAAATATCAATTGAAATGGAACAGTTAATTAATCAAATACCAAATTTAGGTGTAAGTAATGAAGTCAAAGAAACCATTGAATTAGCAATAGAGATAGTTAAAATTTATTGTACAAATGGAGTAGAAAATTCAGCTGTTGCTTCAGTTAACGATATAAATGTTTTTGAAGACAATAAAATGACAAATGAAATAAGTGAAAGTCAAAATTCTGAAAGTATTGTTGAAGAGAAAGTTTCAAGTATGGATCAGGAAATTTTAGAGAAACGAAACACATTAAAAAAAGATAGTCCATTTATTATATATAAATTAAAACTAGGATTATTAATAATACCAGTTATATCTATATTTATGTCTGTTATATTATTTTTTATATTAAAAGCCCTTGCTAAATTACCATTTCTTTCTAGTATAATTGCTAGTGGTCATACAAATATAATGTATAAAATAATTGTGTATGGGATATTGTTTTTGTTATCTTTGTTATTAACAAGCTTTATTTCTTCATTTATAAGTGGCCGAACAAATAATAAAATAGTTTTTATGATTTTACCTTTTTCTTTATTAATTCTATTAATAATTTTTTCAAAACCAGCAATAAATTTTATAACGGAAAAAGAATATCTTGATGCTGTATCATTGCTTTACATTAATGTTTATTATGCATTTTCTATTATATTTTTATATATGTTTATGGTACTATTTTATATTTTTTCAGTATTTAAAAAACATACCAAAACAGGCATAATTGAGTTTATAGATATAGGTATAATAATTTATGTTGGTATTTTACCAGGAATTAAACATATATTAGATTTTCTTAAACTTGATCAGTTTGAAGGTATATTTAATACTTTATATAATTATCCAAAACAAAAAACTGTATTTGTAATTTTATTAATTATTTGTATATTATCAAATACAATTTATACTTTTATAAAATATAAAATAGATAATAAAAGTAGCAAAAATTTACAAATGAAAGAAGCATAAAAGAAAGAAATTTTACTTTCTTTTATTTTTTTATTGACAAGTGTCATATGTTACGCATATAATATAATTGTAGGTGATAAATATGGAAGTAAAAAATCCATTATATAAGAATCAGGGAATACATGTTATTTCAGCAATATTTACGGTAGAAAAAGGAATTACTAAAGTACTACTTATTAAAAGAAATAATGAACCGTTTAAAGACATGTGGGCTTTAGTAGGGGGAGCTCTATATAATAATGAAACTTTAGATCATGGTATAAAAAGAGAAATAAAAGAAAAAATAGGCATTAATATTAAAAGTATTGAAATGTTTGATATTTTTAGTAAGATTGATAGATCTCCAGTAATGCGTATGATTGCTGTAGGTTATATAGGAATTGTTGATTCTTCAAAAGTTGAAGTTGTTAAAAAAACAGTTAAAACTAGTGATGCTGATTGGGTTCCAATTGATAAGATTGGAAAACTTGCTTATGATCATAACGAGATAATTAATAAAGGTATTGAAGTTTTGAAACAAAAAATAATTAATACAGATATTTTAAAAAGTTTATATCCAGAAGGATTTACGCTTCCGGAAATTCAAAAAACATATGAGGCTATTTTAAATAAAGAGTTGGATAGAAGGAATTTTAGAAAGAAAATGCTTAGTTTAGACTTGATTTATGATACAGGTTTATCAAAGAAGTTTGAGGGAACTAAACCAGCTAAAATATATAAGTTTAAAGAAAATAGAGAAAGTAAAAATGTATTTTAATACATTTTTATAAACTTATAACAAGTGTATTTTGCTACACATAATAGCAATACACTTTTATATAGATTTAACAAGTGTATAAAATTACACTTAGAGAAAGGGTGGATATATGTTTATTAATTTAAAAGAAGGAAAGTTAACACTTTATGATGTGGTTGTAAGTAAAAAAATGCAACCAGTGCTAGAAAAAATATCTTATGAAGGTATAAAAGAACATCACTCATTTACTGCAACACATTGGTGTAATGAAGGAAGAAGAACAGATAACTCAGTAGTGAGAAATATGTACTGGCAAAAAACTGGAAGAGTAATTGAATATAATGATTTCTTTTCACAAGATGAAGATGAGTATTTAATAAATTATGATTTATATAAACTTCCTAATTTATATTTAATAATTGAAAGCTTATTAAAAGAAAAATATGAGATGCTCGGTGAACTGTCAAAATATCAAAGAGGTGAGAATTCAAACGCAATGGAAATGGATATATTTATAAAGCATAAAAATGAAATATATAATTATATATACTTAAGAAAAATTATTGAATTAGACCCAAGTTTAGGATTGGAACTAATAGATGTTTTAAAATCAAATAGTAAAGGAAAACTAAAAGAAAATTTAAAGAATATAAAGCAGTATTTAAATATTTATAGTATAGACTTAGAAGGAATAAAAGTTAAGGTGAAAGCAGATGGAAAATAATTATATTAAAGATTTAAGAGAAGTTGAAAATAGTTTTAATAAAATAAAAGATAAAAGAAGTAAGATTCTAGAACGAATGCATGAACTAGAAAAAATAGATGTTATTATTGAGTATCAAAAATTATGTTCAAGTAATGAAACACTTTATAGACAACAAAATAATTTAATAGAAAAATATACTAATTTAAAACAAAAAAACTGTAAACATCCTCTTTGGTACTTTATTAAAGAAGAAACTGATTCTTATGAAGGAAGAACATATTATACATGTAGATGTTTAGAGTGTAATTTAGTTGAAGAGCGCAGAAGTAGAGATTTTGATAATGTTATTAGAGGTGATTATAGTAAGATTAAAGATGATTATGATAATAGAAAGTCTGTTCCATCTGTTAAGGCTATTCAAATGATAAAAAAATATAGTGGGAGAAAGAAATGATTTATTTATTAAGACATGGTCTAGATGATGAAAGTTTTATAGGAGGACATTCTGATGTTGAACTAACTCTAACAGGTATTTCACAGGTTGTGGAAGCTACAAGTTTCTTAAAAAATCACTGTTATAAAATAGAAAAAATTATATCAAGTGATATAAAAAGAGCAAGGCAGACAACAAAAATTGTTAGTGAAGGTTTGAATCTGCCTACAGAATATACTAATATCTTAAGGGAACTTGATAAGGGCAAATTAAATGGCATGCCAGTAACCCAAGCTAAAATATCATACCCTGAATTCATAAATGTAGAAGATATTAATACCAAATATCCAAATGGTGAATCTATGCAGGAATTCTATGAACGAATAAAAAGAGATGTTGATAAAATACTTTCTTTTGATAATTCATTAATAGTCACCCATCGTGGTGTAATTAACATGTTATATTTCATTTTAAATAATTTAGAACTAAATATGGACAAGAAACAGTTTGGGGTTGAACATGCTTCACTTCATGAAATAGATCCGAAAAATAAAGTTATAAAAAAAATAAGATAGGAGATTAATATGGGAAAGATAGTAGGGAAAATAGTTTTAACTGGTGGGCCTTGTGCAGGGAAGACAAGTGCTCTTACAAAAATTGAAGAAGAACTAACAGAAAAAGGGTATAAAGTATTTATTGTGAGTGAAAGTGCTACTGAATTAATAAAAGGTGGAATTAAACCATTTGGTAGTATGCCAATTGAATTAGTTAAATTCCAAAGTTTGATATTAAAATATCAATATGAAAAAGAAAAAATATATGAAGAAGCTGCTAAAAGCTTAAGTGATGATGAAAAATGTATTATAATTTATGATAGAGGCTTACTTGATAATAAAGCTTATATTAATCAACAAATTTTTAATGAGTTACTTAAAGAACAGGGCCTAAAAGAATTAGAAATAATGGATAATTATAATATGGTAATTCATTTAGTAACTGCGGCGGATGGTGCAGAGGAAGCTTATACACTAGGAAATAATGTTGCTAGAACAGAAACTATTGATGAAGCAAAAGAACTAGATAATAGAACTGTAAATGCTTGGGCTGGACATCCAAATTTAAGAATTATAGCTAATGAAAAAGATTTTGCTTCTAAACTTCAAAATGTTGTAGATGAAATAAACAACTTAATTGGCGAGCCTGTTTCTATTAGAAAACAAAGAAAATTCTTAATTGATTTAGAAAACTCTGATTTATCATTTTTAACAGAAGATAATTCAACTGCTATTCATATTGAACAAACATATATAAACGATAACCCTGACGTTGAAACAAGACTAAGAAAAAGAACTTACAATGGGCAAAGCTGTTTCTATTTAACAGTTCAAGTAAAAGAAAAAGATGGTAAATCAACAGTTTTGACAAACAGAAAAATTACTGAGAAAGAATATACTAAACAGTTATCAACTGCTGTTTCTACTACTTCGGTATCGAAAAATAGATATTCATTTTCAAAAAACAAACAGTATTTTAGATTAGATGTTTTTGATGAACTGAAAAACTATGCTTTACTCGAGATAGATCCTACTTATGAGAATTCAAGTATTAAACTACCTAAAGAAATAAGAGTTATAGAAGATGTTACTAATAGTCCCTATTACGACAATCATGTGATATCAGAAATGGTTACTTGTGAAAAGAATAAAGTTTTAATTAAATAAAATCGATAAAAAGCCAAAAAAATGTTGTTATTCATATTTATTATGATATAATATTAATGGCTTTTTTAATACACACGACAATGATTTTTATGCCTAGTGCCTTATGGTGGTGTAAAAAGTTGATTTGTTCGGAGGAAAAACAAAAGGAGGAAAAAAAATGACAGTTGTTTCAATGAATTATTTATTAGAAGCTGGCGTTCACTTTGGTCATCAGACAAAAAGATGGAACCCAAAAATGAAAGAGTATATCTTTACTTCAAGAGATGATATTTATATTATCGATTTACAAAAAACTGCTAAAAAGATTGAAGAGGCTTATGCAGCTTTAAATGCTATAGCAGCTAATGGTGGTAAAGTATTATTCGTAGGAACAAAAAAACAAGCTGTAGAAGCTGCTAAAGAAGAAGCTACTCGTTCAAATTCATTCTATGTTACAGAAAGATGGTTAGGTGGAACTTTAACAAACTTCAAAACAATTAGAAGTAGAGTTAAAAGATTAGAAGAAATCGAAAAAATGGAAAAAGATGGTACTTTTGAAGTACTACCTAAAAAAGAAGTTATCGGTCTAAGAAAAGAGTATGAAAAACTTGATACTTTATTATCAGGAATAAGAGGAATGTATAAATTACCTAGCGCTATGATTATAGTTGATCCTTCAAAAGAAGATATCGCTATTAAAGAAGCTAGAAAATTAAATATTCCAGTATTTGGTATCGTAGATACAAACTGTGATCCTGATATGGTTGATTATGTAATCCCAGGTAATGATGATGCAATTAGAGCAGTTAAATTAATTTTAGGTGTTTTAGCTAATGCTATCGTTGAAGCTAACGGTGGACAATTAGTAAATTATGTATCTGCTGATGAAAAACAACCAACTGATATTATGCAAAAAGCATTAGAAACAGTTAAGAAAAAAGAAGATAGAAAAAGACCATTCAATAACGACAGAAGAGATAACAATAGACCATTTAATAGATATGGAAGATCTAACGATAACAGAAATAGTGATAACAGAAGTTATGACAATAGAAGTAACGATAATAGAAGAGAATTTAGAAGAGAAGATAGACCAGTAGAAGCTACAAGACAAGAAACTGTAAAACCTGTTATAGAAGAAAAAGTTGCTGTTAAAGAAGAAAAAGCCGTAGTTAAAGAAGATTTATCTACAAAAACAGTTGCAGAACTTCGTGATTTAGCAAAAGCTAAAGATGTAAAAGGTTATTCAACAATGAAAAAAGCAGAATTAATTGATGCTTTAAAATAAATTATATATAGATGATTGAAAAATCATCTTTAATTTTAAAAGGAGAAAAAATTTATGATAAGTGCTAGTTTAGTAAAAGAATTAAGAGAATCTACAGGTGCTGGAATGCTTGATTGCAAAAAAGCACTAGAAGCTACTAATGGAGACATGGATGCTGCTGTAGATTGGCTAAGAGAAAAAGGAATTTCAAAAGCTGCTAAAAAGGCTGATCGTATTGCTGCTGAAGGTTTAGCTGAAATAATGATTTCTGGAAATATTGCTGCTATAGTAGAAGTAAATTCAGAAACAGATTTTGTTGCTAAGAATGAAGAATTTACTTCAATGGTTGATGCAATTCTTACTACAATTATTGCAAATACTCCTGAAACAGTAGAAGATGTACTTGCTTTAACTTATGAGAATGGAACAATTAATGATTTAATCGTTAATAAAACAGCAAAAATTGGTGAAAAATTATCTTTAAGAAGATTCGAGAGAATTGAAAAAAACGATAACCAAGTTTTTGGTTCATACATTCATATGGGTGGAAGAATTGCTGTTTTAACAGTAATCGAAAATGCTAGTGAAGAAGTTGCTAAAGATGTTTCTATGCATTCAGCAGCAATGAGACCAGCATATGTAAAATCTTCTGATGTTCCAACTGATGTTCTTGACAAAGAAAAAGAAATAATAAAAGAACAATTATTAAATGAAGGTAAACCTGCTGATAGAATCGAAGGTATCCTAGTTGGTAAAGTTAAAAAATATTATGAAGATGTTTGCCTTGAAAATCAAATCTTTATTAAAGCAGAAAATAAGGAAACAGTTGCTGAGTTCGTAGCAAATAATGGTGGAACAATTTCTACTATGGTTCGTTATGAAGTTGGTGAAGGCATGGAAAAAAGAGAAGAAAATTTTGCAGAAGAAGTTGCAAAACAAATTAACGGATAAGAGATTAGTAATAATCTCTTTTTTGGTGTCAAAGATTGCATCTAATTACATATACTAAAATAGGTGATATGCATGGAAAAAGTCGCGTTATTTAAAGAGTTCGTTAAGAAAAATCCAATGTTATTAAAATATATTAAAAATAATGAAATGACATGGCAAAAATTTTACGAGATATATGATATGTACGGTGAAGATGAAAGTGCTTGGAAAGATTATTTATCAGTAAAAGAAACTGCAGTTGCAGCTACTTCTGGTTTTGCGCTTGGTGATTTATTATCTTGGCTAAAAAATATTAACTTAGATAGTGTTCAAGAAGGTGTGCAAAGTTTACAACGAGTAGTTGGTGTTATGGGCGATGTTTCTAATAAAAAGAATAATAATAATATGGATCCAGAATATAAGCCAAGACCTTTATACAAACATTTTGATGACTAATGCAATTAGATACACAGTTTAAACTAAAACAAAATCCATATTATGTTAATTATTTAAGAAGTAATTCATATTGGTATAAAATTCTTACAAGAGAGCCTACAAAAATAAATGACTTTATAGGGGAATTTAAAAAATATAATCGCCAAGTAAAGACAAATAAAATAACTGAAACTTTAGAGTATATAGAGATGTTAGGAACTATAATGTCAAGTTTAAAATAATATGATATAATATTTCCTAGGTGATAATATGCGCATAATAAGTGGTAAATATAAAGGAAGAAAAGTTGAAGGATATACCATAGATGGAACAAGACCTACTATGGATAGAGTAAAAGAGTCCGTCTTAGGTATGATTCAGACTAAATTAGATAATAGTATATGTTTAGATTTATTTACTGGTAGTGGATCAGTTGGTATAGAGTTTCTTAGTAATGGTGCTAAGAAGTGTTATTTTGTTGATAATAATCATAAAGTTATAGAAACACTAAATAGAAATATGAAAACTCTAAAAGTTGATAACGAATATGAAATTATTAAAAATAGCTTCGAAAATGCACTAAAAGATTTTAAAAATAGAAACATTAAATTTGATATTGTTTTTCTTGATCCTCCATATAAATTAAATTATATAAATCCAGCAATTTGTTTAATTAAAGAATATGATTTACTAAATAATAATGGGATTATTATATGTGAGTATGAAAATGAAGAAATAAATATCGATGAATATGAATTATTTAAAGAAAGAAAATACGGTAGCAAAAGAATTAATATATATATAAAATAATATCTTCTTGAAGATATTTTTTTTGTTAATCTAATACTATTTATGATATACTAAATTAGGTGATATTATGAAAGAAAGATATAGTGCATACTTACCAATTTGGTTTGTATTAATGCTACCACCACTATCAATATTATTACTTGGTTGGAATTTTATATTATGTGGTTTAGGTTTAATGATAGGTTTATTAATAATGGGATTACCTAATGGGTTTACTAAATATTCAAAAAATATTTTTAAGTTATGGGGGATAAGTATACTACTTGATGTTGTTGCTTTTATATTCTTATTAGTTCCTCAAATTTTAAGCAAAATAGATTTTTTTAATACTAACTTAGTGAAACCGATAGAGTATAATCCTTACTCTAAGGTTTTTTCAGCTATTTATATGATTATTTTATTTTTATTTATTGTATTCTTAGCGTATATTCTTATAAATAAGTTTGTAATTAAAGGAATATCTGGTGATAAAATAAAGACAAGTATTATGAGATTTATAATAATTATATGTGTTTTACCATATTTATTATTTGTTCCAAGTACTTTTGTACTTAATGCTGAGAAAAATAATTTAGAAGATTTTAAGGGAACGATTCTTGGTAATAAATCAGAAGTGGTTACTATTATGAAATACTTATCTGTATCAGATTATATTAGTTCTTATGTGCTTGACACTCATAAAGAACCATATTCAATAAATTTATATTTAGATCCGATTGATGTAAATTATATTGCTAAATTTGAAATGGATGCAGCAACAATATTTAATCTAATAGATGATGTTAATATAGTTAATTATACAATGAACGGAATTAAGTATACTTACAATATTAATAAGGTTAATAAGGTTTTTAAAGATGTAAAGAATACTAAGATAAGTGAAATATTAAATAGGTATACAAATAGTAAATTTACTGATTTTATTTATTTAGATCATATAGGTAAATATGATATCTTTGATACATCAGAATTATGTGAAGAGATAGTTCAAGATTTATTTACTTATGAAGGAAACAAGTATTATTTAGTATGTAGTAGTTTAGATAATATTAAGTTATTTAATGATGGTGAAGAGGTTATGAACTTAAGAGAAGCAATAAAAGAGAAAGTTATATCTGAAAAAGAATTAGTCGAAAGCCTTATTCCAATAGAGACAGATCAGGAAATAAATGAAGATACTAGTAACTGATTTTGATAAAACTTTCTTCACCGATAGTTATGAAAAAAATATTGATTTAGTAAATCAATTTGTTGAAAATGGGAACATGTTTATTATTGCAACAGGAAGACCGATATACTTATTAGAGGCAGATATTAATAAGTATCATATAGATTATAATTACTTAATTTGTAATGATGGTGCTGTTATATTTGATAAAGAGAAAAGAAAAATATATGAAGATAATATGGATAAAGAGATTGCTATAAATATTTTTAATGAATTACAAGGAGATTTAAATTTGGAAAAAGTATTTATTGATAATACAGCTTCCTTTTCTACCGATACTAACGATATTTTTAATGGTATTGTAGCACTTCCTATTGATAGACAAAAAGCTTTAAATTCAATTGAATATCTTTGCAATAAATATCCTAATATTCAAGGATATTTAAGTCATAAGTGGGTAAATATCTTAACTAAGAATGCTTCAAAAGGCAATGCTATAAAATGGCTTGCTAGTAAATATAGTTGGAATGTTAGTGAGATAATTACTGTTGGGGATAATAAAAATGATCTTTCTATGAGTGACGACTTTAATAGTTATGCTATAATGGGTAATATTGAACTTATGAATCATACAAAACATATAGTAAAAGATTTTGCAGAAATGATGGAAGAAATAAAATGAAGGTATTAAGTATAAGACAACCATGGGCTACTCTTATCATAAAAGGATTTAAAAAATATGAATTTAGAACTTGGAAGACAAAATATCGCGGAGAATTATATATTCATGCAAGTAAAGGTATAGAAAAGGATGCTCTTAAGCACTTTGAAAGTTTAAATTTAGATTATCCAGTAGGATGTATAATTGGAAAAGTAAATTTAAATGATTGTGTCCTAGTAAATGAAGAATTTGAAAACAATTTAATAAGTGAAAATAGTCTTGTTTACGGATTAAGTAAGGGTAGAGGTGGTTACGGTTTTGAAGTAACAAACCCTGAAGAAATAGATAAAATTTATGTTAATGGAAAACTTGGTATCTGGGAATATAAAAAATAGACTTTCGTCTATTTTTTTTCATATAATTTAATATCTTCTTCTGTTTTTTCACTAGTTAATAATTCTTGTCTTAATGAATTTAACTTTTCTAATTTTTCACTAATAGATAAATCATTATTGTTTTCTTTAATTTCTTTTTTATTAATTATAACTTCTTTTTTCTTTGATAATTCTTTTTCATCTTCTTTATTGTCATATAAAATAGATTCATCAATTGGTAAATCCTTAAGTTCCTTCATTTCCTCATCTTTTTTATAATTAATATAATACTTAGTGGCTGTTATAGCTTGAAGAGCACCAGTAATTGCAATTAATGAAGCAACTACTGTTGGACTTATAAAAGCCATCATACTGATATAACTTATTAACATTGTAAGTGATAAAGATCCGGTTTTAATTTTACCAACAATTGTTGTTCTTGGTTTATTATCATTTAATCTTGAACGCATATTTATTATTGCGATTACTGCTTCTAATATGAAGTTTGTAATCATTACAGGATTAAAAAATAAAAGCGGTATAAGTAAACTTCCCGCAAAAAGTTTATCTGTAATGGGGTCTAGTTCTCTTCCAAATTCACTTGTAGCATTGTATTTTCTAGCAAAATAACCATCACATGCATCAGTAAAAGCAAAACCACTAGTAAATATAGCTGTAAGAATTAAATTGCCAGATAATGCAGCCGGAATGATAAAAAATGGAGCAAAAAGTCTTGAGGCTGTAAAGGCATTTGGTATTTGTTTATGCCTTGTTTCTTTACTTTTAAACTCTTTAATACATTTTTTTCCTTCTGTGGCAAAAGACTTCCAATTACTAATAAAACTTTCCTTATCATGCTGATACATCTTTTTTAATTTGTCTATTTTATCTAACATAATAAATCCCCCTTTAAAATGTATTAATTATTGTATCACCTTTTATTTTTTTGTCAAACTGTTTATATTGCAGTATATGACAATTGTTGACATATTTCATGCATATTCGCTTTAAAAAAATATTAAAATTTGATATAATTTATATAGAATGGAGGAACTTGAATGAAGAAACTATTTAAATTATTATTATGTATGGCTATAATTCTTTCTAATTTTAGTCCTCTTTTTGCTAGTAAAGTTAAAGCAGCAGGAAATTATACTGTTGCGATTGCTTATGCTGATAAAGATGTTGAACAAGCTTCTTATGATACATATGAGGCTGCTTTAACTGCCATGAATGCCATTAATTCAAATGATCAAGCGGTAGCAGTAATAAAAAACAGTAGTGGACGTATAATAAATGCTAAGTATGCTATAGCTGAGATAGATTATAATAATTATATAAAAATAACTTCTAAAGATGAGGGTGGAAAATACATATACTCTACTCCACAAGATGCAGTGAGTGCTACGCCTAACAACGCTAATTTTTTAGCGCTTACAGCTTCAACATGGGGTGCAGATTCTGCTTTTTTAGACTACAATAATACATACCAAGCGGTAAAGGTTAAAATAAGTGGTTTAACAGGTTGGATAGCACTATGGGATGTAAGTATAATTCCTATATCAAGATATTATGATTTAAATAATCCCACAAATTATTCAAATAATCGCGCAACTATAAAAGCATTAAAAGATGCTGTAACTTTAAGAGCCACTCCTTCATTAAGCGGGCAGCCACTTGGAAAAACTTCTGTTACTGGAGCAAGTTACAGATATTACCCATCTGAAACAACATTAGCAGATGGTTTTACGTGGTATAAAGTGCAGTATGATGTAGATACAGTAGGTTATTTCGCTGATAATGGGCAGTGGTTTTCAGTAGTAGATACTTTCAAAAATGATACATATTATTATGTTTATAATAATGTTCTATATCATCAAATACATATGGGTTATGCATATCCTGAATCATATACTACTTTAGGTGATGCACCTTACTACTATGACACAAACGGTAAGCACTATTTATTAAATAATTCTAACGGTGAAAGGTTAGCAGCTAATATTCGTTATTATAGTTTTGATAGTAATTATTTCTATTCATCATTTACAAAAATGATTGATGACTATAGAACTGGTATATATACAAATGCAGTAAATGCAAGTTATCCATATTATCCATATTTTATGTATTTGCCAAGTCATGCTAAAACTAATTATGTAGCTGGAACTTTTGATAATTTAATAACAAAGGCGGGTTATACTAGTTTCCCGGTTAATCCACAAACATATGTTAATCCTAGTACTGGAACATTTTATTCAGGAAGTGCTCCAGCAAATCAATCGATGATGTATGGCATAGGCTCAACACTAATAAATGTTGCTAATACTTATGGTGCCAATGCTCTTACACTTTACTCGGTAGCAAAAGTTGAGTCAGGATTTGGAACAAGTGCTATAGCATTTTATAAAAATAATTTATATGGTATGGGCGCGAGTGATGACAATCCATTTGGTAATGCCTTTACTTACAACACTGTAGGAGATTCTGTTTTAGATTATGCAAAAAAAATAGGACAAACTGATTATGCTAATATATTTGATTATAGATATAGAGGCACTCATTTAGGAAATAAATTAAGTGGTCAAAATATTTATTACGCATCTGATCCATATAGTGGTGAAGCAAAAGGTGGTAGTGCTTACTGGGTTGATAGCGCGAGTGGTAGAATAGATAATAATGCTAATACTTTAGGTGTTACGAGAAGTACATCTGCTGCTACTAAAATATACTCAGAGCCAAATTCATCAAGTGCTGTCATTTATGAAACTAAAAATTATTATTCAAACAAGATAATTACTAATATGCCGTTTATTGTAACTGACAAAATTAATGTTATTGAAAATGGTCAACCAGCAATATATTATAAAGTGTATACTGATGTTTCATTAACATCTACAAGAGTTCTTACTTCAGATACTAATATTATGTATAATTTTGAAAATTGCTATGGTTATATTAAAGAAGCTGATTTGTATGTAGCAAATACTCAGCCAACAATTTCTGCTAGTAATAGAACAGTAAAACAATATGACACTGTTAATCTATTAACTGGTGTTACAGCTAATGATTTAGAAGATGGTACTTTAACGGGAACTGTAACTGTATCTAATAATGGTGGTTTTGATATTGAAAAGCCAGGAACTTATGTTGTAACTTATACTGTCGCAGATAAATCGAAATATAGTGTTTCTAAAGAGGCTACAATTACTGTAGAACCTAGTGGTAGACCAACAATAATTGCCCCAAATATAGAAACCCCACAGTTTAAGACATTTGATCCTAAAACTGGTGTAACTGTACAAGATATAGATGCTGCAGATCAAAATCTAATTAACGATGTAACAGTAAGTGGTACTGTTGATGTTTCAAAAATAGGTGAATATACTTTAACTTACACAGTTATAGATACTTATGGTTCTACTGATAGTAAAACTAGAAAAGTTACTGTAGTTGCAAATGAAAAACCAGTCATTAATGCAACAAATTTAACTACTTATAAAGGGCAAACATTTGATCCAATGGTAGGTGTTACTGCAACTGATAAAGAAGATGGGGATGTATCAAGCTCTATTTCATACACGGGTTCAGTTGATATGTCTACAGTAGGCACATATGAGTTAACTTATACTGCAAAAGATTTAGACAATCAAGAATCTATTAAAACTGTTACTATTACAGTTGAAGAAAAGAAATATACACCTGCTCCAGGTATGTTTTATTTAAGTAATTTAACTTATAACGAGGATACAACAAAAGTAGAATTTACTGGTTATTTAGTAATAAAAGGTATGAATAATACAGTAAGTACGGAAATTTCATATGACATAGTGTTTGAAAATCAGAATAATGGTAATACAACTATAAAGTCTTTATCTAGATTAACTAGTAATGTACCGTTTGCTGTCCCAAACTCTGGTGGATTTGATTATTCGGGATCTTGGTTTAAAGAATCGCTTGATTTAACAGATTTACCTAGTGGGGATTATACTGTTTATGTAAGAGCTAGAAGTGGTGACTATGAAGCTAAAGTACTTTTAAAGAATGAATACTTTAATACAAAAGTAGCACGTAAATTTAATATTGGTACATCTGGATATCAATTTAGAATTAATTATTATAATAGATCTTTACCACTTGAATTATTTGTTAGGAAAAATGGACTTATATCAAGTGTTAATAATCCGACCATAGATAATATGTATAATCAAGTTTATTCAATTAGCTTAAGTGGTACAAAGCTTATATTAAAAGCATCTTCTCATAATGTTCAAGGAAATTATTCATCTAGTCAGAATATTGAAAGAAATATTATGTTTGAAAATGTTAATACTTTAGAAATAGCTAAAACAGTTAATGTTGGTGCAATCACAAATGGACCATATAAAGTTAACTTAAAAGTTAGTGATGGTTATGATAAAACAAAGGTATGGTATTATACTGGTGATGATGGAATTGATTTATCTGATCTTCCAAAAGGAAAATATTCAATTATTGTTAGAACTAAAGCTGGATCTATTGATGATTATGGTGAATTATATGATGTATTATATATGAACATTGATCAATCACAAAAAATTGGAGATAAAACAATATCTGTAAAACGAAATAATGATATACGTTATCGTATTGAAATAACTGTAGAATAAAAGAGAATATACACGTGTATATTCTTTTTACTTACTTGGAGAAAACATGTTGTTGTGGTATAATGAATAAGGTGATGCATGTGAAAGAATTACTTAAAAATAAAACAATATATATAATTGCTTTGATATGTATTATCTTAGATCAAATAGTAAAAATAATATTAATAAATAATTTAACTTTATTTGAAAGAATTCCTATTATAAATAATTTCTTTTTTCTTACAAATGTAAGAAATGAAGGAGCTGCATGGAGTATATTGAGCGGTAATACTTATATACTGATTTTAACAGGATTTTTAGTTATATATTTATTATATAGATTTTTTATCAAAGGAAATAGTTTAAAGAATATTGATAAAGTTATTTATGGTGTTTTATATGGAGGAATTATAGGTAATCTAATTGATCGTATTTTTAGGGGATATGTAATTGATTATTTAGATTTTATAATTTTTAAATATGATTTTCCTGTTTTTAATTTAGCAGATATTATGATTGTAGTAGCAATGTTCTTATTTGCTATTACAATATTAAGAGGTGAAGAAAATGCAAATAGTAATAAATGATGAATTAGCTGCAAAACGTTTAGATGTAATTATTACTGAGAGTACCGATTATTCTAGAAGTAAAGTGGCAAAATTAATAAAAGATGGCAACATTTTATTAAATAATAAGCAAACTAAGGCTGGTTATGTAACGAGATTAAACGATATTATTGAAATTAACTATGTAGAAGAAGATATGACTGCAAATCCTGAAAAAATGGATTTAGATATAGTTTATGAAGATAATGATGTTATGGTAATTAATAAAGGAAATGGTGTTGTTGTCCATCCAGCACCAGGTAATTATACAGGAACACTTGTTAATGGACTTTTATATCATTCTAATAATTTAAGTAGTGTTAATGGTGAATTTAGACCAGGTATAGTTCATAGAATTGATGCTGATACAACCGGGTTACTTATGATAGCTAAAAATGATAAAGCTCATGAAAAATTAGCTAAGCAATTAGAAGAGAAAACAACCCACAGAGTATATTATGCTTTAGTATGGGGAGTAATTGATAATGAAACCGGTACAGTTGATGCACCAATAGGTAGAGATTCTAAGGACCGTAAGAAAATGGCGGTAACTTCAGATAATAGTAAAGAAGCTATTACGCACTTTACAGTTATTGAAAGATATAAAAACGCTACTTTAATAAAATTAAAACTAGAAACTGGTCGTACTCATCAAATAAGAGTTCATATGAAATATATTGATCATCCTGTAGTAAATGATCCTGTTTATGGAGGGAAAAAAATCTTTGATGAAACAGGACAGTGCTTACATGCTAAAGAACTAGGTTTTATTCATCCAACAACAGGTAAATATATGGAATTTACCAGTGAACTTCCAGAATGTTTTATAAATATTCAAGAACAATTAAAAAATGAATAGGAGGAAAATATGGATAATATAGTCGTAAATGAAAATGATGAATTAATAATTAAACTACTTCATTACTTCATTACAGAAGAAAATTATAGCCCAATAGTCCTAAAGGGAGCTCAAAATGAGATATGGCTAGAAAAATTAGATGGTGACTATAAAATTGTAAGATTAGTATCTAACTATATACATAATAATGAACAGTTAAATGTTGATAGTTATAGAACAGAACAGATTATAAAAAGAATAAAGCAAAAAACTATGTCTTTTAGTATGAATGCTTTAAATATATATGTTAATTTAGGGGATAATGTTGATATTAGTAAATTTGATACACCAAATATTGATTATGTAAACATAAAATCAGTAGAAGAATTGAATAATTTTTCATTTGTTATTGAAGAGTTCCCTTCTATTACAAAGAAGGCTGTTTATAAAGAAAAGGGTATTGATTTATTTATGAAATTAACTAGTGATATTGGAAAAAAGAATGAAGATGATGCAAAAATGGCTGAAGATGTATTTACAAAAAAAGACCCCATTATTACAAAAATACTATTATTGATAAATACTGTTGTTTTTATACTTAGTTTTGCTATGGGTCAAGATGAAATTATAAGAATGTTTTCGAACTTCGGACCAGCTGTTAAAGTAGGTGAGTTATATAGACTAATAACAGGAGCTTTTGTTCATGTTGATGCAATACATTTCTTATTTAACATGTACGCTTTATACATAATAGGACCACAATTAGAGAATTTTTTTGGTAAATGGAAATACTTAACAATATATTTAGGAAGTGCTATAGTTGGAAGTTTTCTTTCAATTATGTTTAATCCATCAGTAGTTAGTATTGGTGCAAGTGGAGCAATATTTGGTTTACTTGGAGCACTAGTATACTTTGGATATCATTACAGGGTATATTTAGATAGTGTTATTAAGTCACAAATTATACCGCTTATCCTTTTAAATTTATTAATAGGATTTATGAGTACTGGTATTGATAATGCAGCGCATATAGGCGGCTTAATAGGTGGTGTTTTAGTTTCTATGGCAGTAGGAGTAAGATATAAATCTACAAATGTAGAAAGAACCAATGGTATAATAATGACATTAATCTTTTTTGGATTTTTGGTATATATGACTTTTTTTAGATAAAACATTATGTTTTATCTTTTTTAATTTGACAAAATGAATATATAAGATATAATAACTTTACGAGGTGATGATTATGGGTAGATATACACTTAGCATGCTAACCTATGATAATCAAACAATAAATTTAAGGTTTAATCAGCAAGGAAAGTTTGAATCAAAAGTATCTTTAAGAACAATTGATAGTTTAACAACACATTTTAAGGATAAAGAAAGTTTAATTGCAAGATTAAAACAAAATTACATTATTGAAGATATAAATATAACTTATCTGGCTAATAGAATGATGAAAAGTACATATGTAGCTTATGAAGATAAGAAGGATTTAGTAAAATTAGATATGGTAGATAACTCTAATATAGATATAAATAACAGTGTATTTAATGGTTATATGTATGACTTTTTACATATGTTGGAAGATAGAGAATTCTTTCTTTTTGCCATTAATTCTGATTTACTTACATATAAGCAAAAAGAATATTTAGAATTAAGAATTATTAATGGTAATTATGATAAGTTTTATGAGGATAAAATAAAAAGTTATAGTAGTTCTTATTTACAATTTAGAAATTTATTATTTTTAATGGAACATTATAAGATTAAAAAGCAATTGCCAGAAGTACAAATACAGTCTGAAGAGGAAATAGAATATTATGATCCTGACGAAGATAACCTATATTCAGAAGATGAAAAAAGACAATATCAAGAATATATGGATAGTCTACCAGATGAACTTCCAGACTATTATGAAGATGATTTTGAAAAAGTAAAAAGAGTTTAAATACTCTTTTTTTGTTTTCAAGAACAAATGTTTGTGATATAATTTATATGGTGATAGTATGGAAGGGTATATAAATGATTTTATTGAGTTTCTTGAGATTGAAAAACACTATTCTAAAGAAACGACAGAAAATTATAATATAGATTTATACTTATTTTTGGAATATTGTAAAGTAAATAAACTAAGTGATTTTAATAAAATAACTTATGATTATTTGCGAAAATATTTAGTATATTTATCTACTGTAAAAAAATATTCCAATAAATCTATATCTAGACATATAAGTTCTCTTCATAGTCTATACAATTATTTAATTGATGAGAGAGTAATTGATAGTAATCCTATGAATTTAATAAATAGTCCTAAAAAAGAATTTAGACTTCCTACTTATCTTACTACAAATGAACTTGAGGACATCATTAATACTCCTGATAGAACTAAGAAGGTTGGTAAAAGAGATATATTAATACTTGAAATGTTTTATTCAACTGGTATCAGACTTCATGAACTTGTTAATATAAAAATAAGTGATATTGACTTTATAAATAAAAAAATAAAGATATTAGGTAAAGGTTCAAAAGAAAGATATGTTTTATATGGAGATAGATGTAAAGATTATTTAGAAGATTATCTAAATAATTCTCGAAATCATTATTTAAAGGAAGCAAGTGATTATTTATTCTTAAATCAACATGGAAATGTACTTACTACATCGGGAATAGAGTACTTAGTTAAGAAAATACTAAAAGAAAGTGGTACTAATATTAAACTTACACCGCATGTATTAAGACATACCTTCGCTACACATATGCTTGATGAAGGAGCTGATTTAATGACTGTAAAAGAATTACTGGGGCATTCTAATCTATCAACAACAGGTATATACACACATGTATCTAATGAACATTTAAGAAAAACATATTTAAGCGCTCATCCAAGAGCAAGGAAGGAAAAATAATATGGCAAAATTATATTTTAGATATGGCGCAATGAATTGCGGAAAGACTACAGCCCTTATACAGGTAGCTTATAATTATGAAGAAAGAGATCAAAGTATTGTCTTAATAAAACCTTCAGTTGATTTAAAGGGATCTGATCATGTAATTACTAGAACTGGTTTAAATAGAAAAGTTGATAATTTAATTAAACCAGATGAATCTATTATTGAGACATTAAAAGAACAATTTAATAGAGTTAATTGTATTTTAGTAGATGAGGCGCAATTTTTAACTGAAAAACAAATAGAGGAATTATTTGTGATAACGAAGATATATGAAGTTCCAGTTATTTGTTATGGGCTTAGAACTGATTTTAAAACTAATTCGTTTCCAGGAAGCAAGAGACTTTTAGAACTTGCTGATGAACTTGCTGAACTTGAAACTATTTGTAGATGCGGTAGTAAAGCTAGGTTTAATGCTAGAAAAGTAAATGGTCAGTTTGTTTCAGAAGGAGCACAAGTTGCCATTGATGAAATGGATGATGTAACTTATGAATCTGTTTGTGGTAAGTGCTATTTAGAAAAAGTAATGCACTATGAACAAGGCAAAGTATTAACCTTTAAAAAAAATGATAAAAAAGTGTAAAAAAGTGACAACATCATTTTTTTTTTATTGCTTCTTTGGTATAATGAAAGCGTACAACAATAGAGGGAGAGATAAAATTGGAAAAATATGTTTACGCCTTTAGTGAAGGCAACAGAGACATGCGCAATTTATTAGGTGGTAAAGGTGCTAACTTAGCAGAAATGACTAGCATCGGGCTTCCAGTACCAAGGGGATTTACTATTACAACAGAAGCTTGTAATAAATACTATGATTCTGGAAAAAAAATTGATGAAGAAGTAGAAAAACAAATCTTCAAACATTTAACTGATCTTGAAAAGATAACAGGTAAAAAATTTGGAGATAAAAAAAATCCACTTCTAGTTTCAGTAAGAAGTGGAGCGAGAGCATCTATGCCAGGTATGATGGATACTGTTCTTAATCTTGGACTTACTGATGAAGTAGCAGTAGAATTTGCTAAAGAAACAGGAAACAAAAGATTTACATACGATTCATATCGTAGATTTATTCAAATGTTTGCTGATGTTGTTAAAGGATATCCAAAATCATCATTCGAAAGAGTTCTAGATGAATTTAAAGAATCAAAAAATGCTAAATATGATACAGATTTAGATGAAAATGACATGTATGATATTACATTTAAATTTAAAGCAATTTATAAAGAACTAGCGAAGGAAGATTTCCCACAAGATCCTAAAGTTCAACTTATGGAAGCTGTTAAGGCAGTATTTAGATCTTGGATGAACGACAGAGCTATTTATTATAGAAAAATGAATGATATACCAGCATCTTGGGGAACAGCAGTTAATGTTCAAGAAATGGTATATGGTAACTTAGGAGATGATTCTGGTACAGGTGTTGCCTTTACAAGAAATCCATCTACAGGTGAGAATAAATTATATGGTGAATATTTAATAAATGCTCAAGGAGAAGATGTTGTTGCAGGTATAAGAACTCCACAATCTATTGAAACTCTTGAAAAAGTTATGCCTGAGGTATACAAAGAATTTGTTGCAACAGCAAATATTCTAGAAAAGCATTATAGAGATATGCAAGACATGGAATTTACAATTGAAAAAGGTAAATTATTCATGCTTCAAACTAGAAATGGTAAAAGAACAGCACAAGCTGCAATTAAAGTGGCTGTTGATTTATATGAAGATGGTATGTTAACTAAAGAAGAAGCTCTTTTAAAAGTTGAACCAAAACAATTAGATGGATTACTTCATCCTATGTTTGATACTAAAGCATTAAAAGAAGCTAAAGTTATTGCAACAGGACTTGCTGCATCTCCAGGGGCTGGAACAGGAGAAATTTATTTCACAGCTGAAGATGTATCAGAAGCTAAAAAAGATGGTAAGAAGTGTATTCTTGTTAGATTAGAAACTTCACCTGAAGATATTCAAGGTATGAATGATGCTGAAGGTATTTTAACTATCCGTGGTGGTATGACAAGTCATGCGGCTGTAGTAGCTCGTGGTATGGGTAGATGTTGTGTTTCTGGTTGTGGTGAACTTACTATTAACGAAGAAGAAAAAACTTTAAAAACAAAAGATGGACAAGTATTTAAAGAAGGAGACTATATTTCATTAGACGGTTCGACTGGTAATGTATATGGTGTTAAAATTAAAACTGTTGAACCAGAAATAAGTGGAGATTTTGAAAAATTCATGAAATTAGTGGATGAAGTAAAAGTACTTGGTGTAAGAGCAAATGCTGATACTCCAAAAGATGCTGCTACTGCTCATAGATATGGTGCAGAAGGTATTGGTTTATGCCGTACTGAGCATATGTTCTTTGAAGAAGACAGAATATTCGCATTTCGCCAAATGATTTCTTCTGAAACAGTAGAGCAAAGAGAAGAAGCCCTTGAAAAAGTACTTCCATATCAAAGAAGTGACTTTGAAGGATTATTTAGAGAAATGGCTGGATTACCTGTTATAATTCGTTATTTAGATCCACCTTTACATGAGTTTTTACCTCATACTGATGAAGAAATTAAACCACTTGCTAAAGCACTTGGTATGAGTTTTGAATCATTAAAAGCAAGAGTTGAATCACTAAAGGAATTCAATCCAATGATGGGACATCGTGGATGCCGTTTAGCAGTTACTTATCCAGAAATTGCTAGAATGCAAACAAGAGCAGTTATAGAAGCTGCAATTAATGTTCAAAAAGAAGGAAAGAAAGTAATACCTGAAATAATGATTCCACTTATTGGTGATGCAAATGAACTTAAATATGTAAAAGATATAGTTGTTGCAACTGCTGATGAAATAATTAAAAAAGAAAAAGTTAAGTTACATTATCAAGTTGGAACAATGATAGAAATACCTAGAGCTGCACTTCTTGCTGATGAAATAGCTAAAGAAGCTGAATTCTTCAGTTTTGGAACAAATGATTTAACACAAATGACATTTGGTTTTTCAAGAGACGATGCTGGCAAATTCTTAAATGAATATTACAGCAAAGGTATTTTTGAAAACGATCCATTTGCTAAATTAGATCAAAATGGTGTAGGTAAATTAGTTGAAATTTCTGCAAGACTTGGTAAACAAGTAAGACCAGACATACAACTTGGTATATGCGGTGAACATGGTGGTGAACCATCAAGTGTTGAATTCTGCCATAAAGTAGGATTAAACTATGTTTCATGTTCTCCATATAGAGTACCAATTGCAAGACTTGCTGCTGCACAAGCAAGAGCAAAAGAATTATTGCAAAAATAAGAGAGTCGAAAAAACTCTCTTTTTCTTGACTATTTTTTTATCTTGTTATATTATATTAATAGATGATATGGGAGGTTATAACATATGAAATTAAGAAACGGAAAAAAATTTTTGATGGTTTTATGTGCAGCTTTTATGCTTACAGGGTGTGCTTCAAAAGATTTAAAAAATGCATATAATAAAATGAGTGTTGGTGATGGAAAGGACCAGATAAATGGTTATTCATTAAGTATTAGACTTTTTGGTTTATATAATGATGAAAAAGTGAACCAATCAATTAGAATTCAAAATTATTTAGGTGATAATTTTAAAGTAGTTGATTCAAGTAGTGACGAAATTACATATTATGTAGTTGATGGAAAAAATTACAAATCAGTTGCTAAAGAAACAGATCGTGAAGATAATTCTTATAATGCTAATGGATTCCAAGCAGGGTTTGATACTACTAAAACAGTTACTACTTATGAAGAAACAGATGATGTTCCATTTACTGATACTGATTTATATTTAACTAGTTTAAAATCAGCTAAAAAAATAAGTGATTCTTCAGAAGAAAAAATAGGAGATTTATCATACACAACTTATGAATATACAGTAGCTAAAAAAACTATGCTTAATATTCTAAGTGGATCAGTTTTAAAAGATATAGAATTTAAAACTGATGTTCCAGCAAAAGTATGGATTGATAGTGATGGTTATGTTTATAAAATAGAGTATGATTTAGCTAAAGGTATTGAATCTGAAAGTACTTTATCTTTAAATGTTTATTATAATGCTGTTAATAACTCAAATGAAATTAGTATTGATGAAGTAAATTTACAAAATAGCGATAAATAAAATTGTATGCAAATACAATTTTTTTTGTTTACTACGTCAAATATTGACTATTTTTTCTATTTGTTATATCCTAAATATAGATTAGAATAGTAGGTATAAATATGAAAAATAAAAGAGGCTTTACATTAATCGAATTACTGGCAATTATAGTGTTGATTGGTTTAATAGCGTTAGTTATCACTCCAAAAATAACGACAACACTCACAAAACAAGAAATGAAATCATTTAAATCAAGTGTCGAAGGAATAGTTAAGGCAGTAAAACAAGATGTTATTAATAATGCAAGTTTTAATTCATCTACTTCTAACTATAGAGCGTATACTTATGGTGAAGATGGATTATACTTAACTATAACAGGAAATCAGGCTGTTGAGTCAAGCATAAATGTATCAGGAAATATAAAGAATGGATCAGGCACAGTAGTTGCTACAAATAGTTCTGATATTATTTTGGCTGTACATAATGATAAATTCTGCGCTAAGAAAAATGCTGATGACACAAACATTATAGTTGAAGATTATACTGGAACTTGTGTTAATGATGAAATTAGTATTCCTGAAGTAACTTCATGTTATTTATATGATACTAATCCAGATGATACACTAACTATAACTGGATATAAGTATGCTGATAGTACATGTTCAAAAGATTTAATTATTCCGAATAAAATTAATGGTAAAAAAGTAACCAAAATTTCAGATTTTGCTTTTGTAGAAGCAGAAACTACTATTGCTGGATATGTCGAGTATGACGCTGAAGGTAACGATTATTGGTATGATGAATTTTTTGAAAATATTCCAGAAAATAAAGAAATTGTTTGGATAGAAATTACTGAACTAACCAACATAACTGGTAAATATTGTTTCACTGATATTAATCGTGAAAACGAAGTTGATGTGGGATTGGATTATATTCGTACCGAGGGCGATGGATATTATGGTTGTTATTATGATTATGCTAGTATGCTTGATTTAGGAAAGAACAATTATAATATTCAAAGTATTGATTTTTCTAATGCTACAGGATTAACTGAAATACCTTTTGCTCTTGCTCTTAGTTCAACAATATCTTCAATAAATATAGGTACTTATATTAATAAAATTAATGCTTTTGCATTTTTAGATAATTTCATATCAAGTTTATCTATTCCAGCAAATATAGTTTCAATAGGGACTTATGCATTTTATGAAAATAACATTAATAACTTAGATTTGTCTTTTGCAACTTCTTTAAAGGCAATAAATGAAGGAGTATTTGCTGAAAATATGTTAAATAACTTAACTATAAGAAATTTAAATAATTTAGAAAGTATATCGGGTGGCGAATGGGGGGCATTCGAAGAAAACTTGTTAACTTCAGTTACGCTTGAGAATTTACCTAATTTAACAAATATTGGAAATCTTGATGATCCATATGGACCATTTAACTATAATTCTATAACTTCTCTAACTCTTTCTAATTTACCTAATTTAAATACCATTGGGGCATGGGCTTTTTATGATAATAAAATAGCCAGTTTAAATCTTGTAAACTCTCTTACTTCAATTGGAGAGGGCGCTTTTGGTGCCAATAATTTAACCACGGTTACTATTCCAGCTAATGTTACTTTAATGGCTGATCTAGCTTTTGCAAAATGTGGTTGTGGAGAAGGCTCAGATAATGCTAATTTAGTGACAATACAAAACAAGACTGGAAGAACTTTTGACTGGTCAAAAATTATAGGAGTTGGTACAACAGCTACATGTTCATTTATAACAGGTACATGTAGTACGGTAAATATAACAGGATAAAAAAAGAAGAATCTTATTCTTCAATTAAAATATCATTAGAAATATTAAATTCTATACAGTTAGAATTTAATATTTCTTTTATTTTATCTAGTTTTTCATTATTTATATTAAATAAATAAGTTATATTTTCATCAAATATTTTATCCTTTATATTAACATCTTTTAAGGTATTATCAATTAGTTTAACTTTTTCATAATTAAAAACTAATTTTACTGTCTTACCACTTACTATTTTATTTATCTTAGCAATTTTAAGGCATTCAGAGGCGCTTTTTGAATAAGCTCTAACAAGTCCGCCAGTACCTAATTTAATTCCGCCAAAATATCTAATAACAATGCATAATACATAATTTAAATTATTATTTTCTAAAACATTTAGTATTGGCATGCCGGCTGTACCACTTGGTTCGCCATCATCACTAAATCTTTTTATATTATCTATTATATAACTATAACAATAATGAGTAGCGTCTTTATATTCATGTTTTATACTGTCTATATGTGTAGATATATCTTCTTCATGATATATTTTTTTATATACACATATAAATTTAGATTTATTTATAATTATTTCATTCCTAATGTCTTCATCAATCGTGTACATAAAATCACCTAAATAGATTATACATTATTAATATTTGAAAAACAAATAGATATGATATAATATCCCTAGGTGATATCATGAAATATGGAATAAAAGGATACAAAGATAATGAAGTAATAAAAACCTTTAATGAAAAAAATAATGAAATTGAAGCCCATATGTTAGATGGTAGTATTAAAACATACCCAATAGATTTCAAAGACAATATTAAGAAAGAACAAAGAAATCAGTCTATAGATTTTTCATCTAATTATGAATCATATACACTTAGTTTAATTTTCAGTATGATTCTTATTTTATTAACTACTCTCATAATTATAACGAGAGTAAGTATTATAGCTTTTGATATAACCTTGAAAAATTTAGGAATAATTGGTATTTTTCCTTGGCTACTAGGTATGTATGTTACTTTACATCCAATAATTAAAGTGTGTAACAAGAAGCTTGTTAAAATTTATGAGCCTAAGATTGAAAAGTCAGAAGAAAAAGGAAAACATGGTACATATTTAAAATATGAAAAAGAATATGAGAAAAGTGAAGTTAGTTTAAATAATATTGATAATTTTTCAATAGAGGAATTAACCAAAATTAAAGAAAAGTTGTTAAAGCAATCTAGTGAAGTTTTAACAGAACAAGATGAATTAGAAAAACCAAAAGTAAAAGAATTAACAAAACTGCATTGAAAGAGGTGATCTATATGGATTATATTAAGAAAAAATTAGCACTAGTTCCAAATGAACCTGGATGCTACCAAATGAAAAATAAAGATGGCATAATAATATATGTAGGTAAAGCTAAAAAACTCAAAAATAGATTATCTTCATATTTTAGAGGTACACATACTGGCAAAACAGCTAAACTTGTCAGTGAAATAACAGACTTTGAATACATTGTCGTTGGTACTGAGACAGAATCATTAGTATTAGAACTTAATTTAATAAAAAAATATGATCCAAAATATAATATATTACTTCGTGATGATAAAACTTATCCATATATAGAACTAACTAATGAAAAAGTACCTAAGTTAGCAGTAGTTAGAAATGTTAATCGAAAGAGAAAAAATCAAACAAGACTATTTGGACCTTATCCAAATGTTACTGCAGCAAGATACACAGTTAATTTACTTAATAGGATATACCCTTTAAAAAAATGTAATACTTTTCCTAAAAAACCATGTTTATATTATCATATAGGGCAGTGTTTAGGTTACTGCGCAATAGATATACCTAAAGAACAGATAGTAGCCATGGAAAATGAAATACTAAGTTTTTTAAGGGGGAATGATGATATAGTTATTAAGAAACTAGAAAATGAAATGTATTTAGAGAGTAGTAAAATGAATTATGAAAAAGCAAAAGAGTTAAAGGAAATGCTTGATTATATAAAAGTTACTATGGCAAGACAAAAAGTAGAAATAAATGACGTTACTGACCGTGATATTTTTGGATATTATACAAATAAAGGTTATATAAGTATAACAGTTTTATTTATTCGTGGTGGTAAAATACTTGAAAGACATTCTAAAATAATGCCTATGATTGATGAGGTAGAAGAAGAATTTAATAGATACATAGCTAAGTTCTATGAAAAAGATATTATTATGCCAAAAGAGATTTTAGGGCCTTCTATTTTAGATACAGAATTGCTTGAGAACTATTTAGAATTACCTGTTAAAATACCTTTAAAAGGTACAAAGAAGAATTTAGTAGATATGGCTAGTGAGAATGCTAAAGTTGTATTAAATGAGAAATTTGAACTTATAAAAAGGGATGAGGATAGAACTTCAAGTGCTAATGACGAACTTAAAAAGATATTAAAATTAGATACTTTAGATCGTATTGAGTTATTTGATAATTCTAATCTATTTGGTAGTTATAATGTCTCAGGTATGGTTGTCTTTGTCGATGGTAAACCTAGTAAAAATGATTATCGTAAATTTAAAATTAGTATAGATAAAAACGATGACTATGGAACAATGAAAGAGGTTATTTATCGTAGATATTATAGAGTTCTTGCAGATGATTTAAAGAAGCCTGATTTAATTATAGTAGATGGTGGTTTAGGTCAAATTAATATTGCAAGAAGTGTAATTGATAGTCTAGGTCTTAATATTCCTGTAGTAGGGCTTAAAAAAGACAATAAGCATACAACAGAAAGTCTTCTTGCAGAAGAGCCTATTATTGAAATTCCTATTGATAAAAAGAGTAATGTTTTCTATTATTTAGAAAGAATGCAAGATGAAGTACATAATTTTACCATCAATTATCATAAGCAGTTAAGAAGTAAAGGCTCACTAGAGAGTATTCTTGATAGTATTGATGGTATTGGTACAAAAAGAAGAAATGAACTTTTAAAAAAATACAAAACTATAACTAAACTAAAAGAATTATCTAAAGAACAGTTAGAAGAAATAATTCCTTCAAAAGTTGCGGAAAATCTAATAGAATTTTTAAATAATTATTAAAAGAAGCAAATTTATATTGCTTCTTTTTCTTATAGAATATGTGAAAATATGAAAATTTATTTATTCGTTTGAATATATACATTTTAAAATGGTATACTGTTTTAATTTGGAGGTGTTTGAATGAGAAAAATGAAAGAAATAAGTGCTGATCAAGTATTAAGTTTACTATCAATTAGTCTTGGTAGTGATGCTTTGATAAGTTTTAAAGATATAGACAAGTTTTTTGATTTATTAAAAGAAATAAATGATAAAAACAATAAAAATTGTAGCTATTATTTTGGAATAAATATGCCAATGAATAGTAATTTTGATGAAACATTATTTGAGGAAATTAATAGTGGTGAAAATCAGGGAAAATTAAGATTAATTAAAATAGAAAGTCCTAAAACAAGCGAAATTATTAAGGAAAAAATGACTAAGCATATTATATCTTTAGCTGGTAAAGATATAGAATTTATGAATAGTATTAAACTAGCTATTAAGCTTTATAGTGAAGAATATAATAAAAATAAATTATGTATTATTGATTTACAAAAAAATGATAAAAATCCTATGTTAGAAAAGATAAAATCGCTAGTTAAAACTAAGTAAAACATGTTATAATTAATTAGGTGATAATATGGCAAATATAAAAGTAATGGATGAAATACTAGCTAATAAAATAGCGGCAGGAGAAGTCGTTGAAAGATGTTCCTCTGTTGTAAAAGAACTAGTAGAAAATAGTATAGATGCTAATTCTACGGAAATATTAGTTGAACTAGAAGATGCCGGTACTAAAATAATACGTGTAGTAGATAATGGTAAAGGTATGGACGAAACTGACGCTCTTTTAGCTTTCCAAAGACATGCAACTAGTAAATTATTATCAGAAGATGATTTATATCGTATAAATACATTAGGTTTTAGAGGAGAAGCGCTTCCTTCTATTGCTAGTGTTAGTGATATAGTTTTAAAAACTTCTACCGGTGATGTAGGAACGATCGTCCATATTCAAGGCGGAAAACTAATAAGTAGTGGTAATGGTGATGCAAGACGCGGTACTATAATGGCGGTAAATGATCTTTTTTATAATACACCTGCAAGATTAAAGCACTTAAAAAGTTTATATAGCGAACTTGCTAATGTATCTGAATATATGAATAAGATTGCTTTATCTCATCCAAATATTAAGTTTACATTAACTAATAATGATCAGGTATTATTAAGAACAGATGGTAGAGGAGATCTACTTAAAACAATTAAAGATATATATGGTCTTGAAGTAGTAAAAAAGATGTTTCCTATTAAGGCAGAAGATGATGATTATCTAGTAGAAGGATATATAAGTTATCCTGAAATTAATAGGTCAAGTAGAAATCATATGATAACTATAGTAAATGGAAGAGTAGTAAGAAATATGGATATCAATAGAATTATTAATGATAGTTATCATTCTTATAAACCAGATACTAGATATCCTATTGTAGTACTTGAAATAACAGTTGATCCTTCTTTAATAGATGTTAATATACATCCTACTAAAATGGATATTAAATTTAGTAAAATAGAAAATTTAATGGAATTAATAAGTACATCTATAAAGAACATACTTGGTAAAAAAAATCTAATTCCTCAAATCGAAGTAGAAAAATCGAAGGAAGAAGACTTTGATTTAGAAACGATAAAACATGAAAAACCAAAGTATCAAGAGATGACTTTAAATCTAACAAGAACTCAGGAAGAAGAAGAGCCATACATTTTAATAAATGAAGATTTAATAGTAAAAGATTCTTTTAAAGATATAGAAAAAGAAGAAAAGGAACAAGAAGTTAATGAAGATCATATAGATAGACTTCCAGAAATGTATCCTGTTGGACTTGTTCACGGGACATATATTATTTGTCAAAATGAGACTGGCATGTATATGATAGATCAGCATGCTGCTAAAGAAAGGATTAATTATGAAAAGTTCAAAAAAGAACTAGGTAATCCTAATTCCAATAAAATAGCTATGCTTTTTCCATTAACTATTGAGTTTACTAATAATGAATTTATTATTCTAAAAGAACATTTTGATTTATTAAAGAGTATTAATATTGATATAGAAGAATTTGGTTATAACTCAGTAGTTATAAAAGCTCATCCTACATGGTTACCAAAAGGTTATGAGGAACAAGCTTTAAGAAAGATTATTGAAGTAGTTATTACTACTGAAAAGAATTTTAGTATAGAGAAATTTAATGAAAAGGCTGCTACTATGTTAAGTTGTAAAATGGCTATTAAAGCTAATATGAATTTAACTATGTTGGAAATGGAAACATTAATTAATGATTTAAGAAAGTGTAATAATCCATTTAATTGTCCTCATGGTAGACCAACAACTATATTCTATACAAATTATGATTTAGAAAAATTGTTTAAGCGTAGTGGTTTTGAATCACTAGATTAAAATAATAACAAAAAGAGAATACTAAATTTGTATTCTCTTTTTGTTATTTATATTTATCTTTAAACTCTTTTTGCAATACTTTGCAATCTATCAAACCACATTCATTTGTTGTATGTTTTTCATTACAATTAGTATTATGTATTAGATAAGCAAGAACTAAATATGTATCTTGCAAACTTTCTTGTTCGCTTAATGTAGATACTAAATTACCAAAATTTAATAACCATTCATCTTCATCCATACTTCTTGGCAATAATTGTTCTACCATCATGTTATTTAGTTCTTTTAGAAACAATTCTTTATCGATTTTTGAGCTTAATAACTTTTGATAAGCATATGAAGCGATGTATAATTCTTCATCAGATATAGTTCCATCTGTAGCGCACATTTTATCCATATTGTCTAACATGTATTCGGTTGTATCTTCAATAACAACCCCCTTATTATCCAAACTATTAAGTAATTGATCACAATTACTTTCAGTAACTGACTCTATTTTTTTAACATCATTAATACTTATACTAGTATTAGCAGCTGATGCAATAGGCGCCTCTATAACTATATTAATATCTTTATTTTCATATTTAGTACATCCTGTAAAAGTAGCACTTGTGACAATGATTAAACCGGTTGTAATAAATCTTTTAATAGCTTTATTATTAATTTTTTTTATTTTCATTTTATTCCTCTTATCTGTACGACTTGCTATATTATATATTTACTAATATAAATTGTCAATTTAATAATTATTTGTTTTTTAATGATTAATCGACATTTTTTTTAAAATTAATATGAAATAATGCTAATAGGTGATTTTATGAAAAAATACTTATTTCCAATTATTTCTTCACTAGTAATAGGATATATTTTAGCTAACTTACTTTTTAAACAATATGAATATGATAAAAATATTAAAACTGTATTTAATAATGGAGTTACAGTTTACTTTTTACAACAAGGTGTTTATTCATCGGTTGATAGTATGAAAGAAAATATGGGGAGTTTTAATTATTACATCTATAGTTTTGAGAATGATAAATACTATTCTTATGTAGGAATTACAAAAAGTAAAGATAATTTAACTAAACTAAAAGGATATTATGAAAGTAAAGGTTATACTATTTATGTGAAAGAAATAAATGTTAATAATAATTCATTTATTACTATATTAGAGCAATATGATAACTTGCTTGCCACTACTGATAATGAAGACACGATAAATGCTATTATGATGCAAGCTTTATCTAAATATGAGGAGCTGATTACCAATGCCAGTTAAGATAAAGGATTTACCTGTTTTAGAACGCCCTAGAGAGAGATTATTAATTAATGGGGTAAATAATCTGTCTAATGAAGAATTACTGGCTATTATCCTTAAAACAGGAAGTAGAGGGGAATCATCAAAGATAATTGCGTCTAATATCTTGTCATATATAAAAAATATAAATGATTTGAGAAGTATTACTATAAAAGAATTAACTTCTATAAAAGGCATTGGAAAAGCAAAGGCTTGTGATATTCAAGCAGCAATAGAACTAGGAAAACGCATATATAGTAATAATATTGTAATTAACAATATTAAATTTAATAATCCAGATATAATTTTTGAATATTATAAAGACAAACTTCAAGACAAGAAACAGGAGTGTTTTTATGCCGTATATTTAGATGCCTCAAAAAAAATAATAGAAGATAAACTTCTTTTCATTGGAACTGTTAATCAGAGCATTGTTCACCCAAGAAATATATTTAAAGAAGCATGCATTTTAGATGCCTCATGTATAATTTGTGTTCATAATCATCCTAGTAATAACGTTGTTCCTAGTAAAGAAGACATTAATTTAACTAATAACTTAATAGAGATAGGTAAAATATTTGGGATTCCTATAATTGATCATATAATAGTAGGTCCAACTAAGTATTATAGTTTTTTTGAAAATGGTGATATATAATGAAACAAAAAATATTAATTTTTATTCTGGGAATTATTTTACTTATATGTTTTAACTATTTTATTAATAGAACTACTCCTTTAGAGGGGATAACAAAAGATATAAGCTATAAAGTTACCAGACTATTTAGTAACACTAAAGAGATAGAATTATCTAAAGATATGCTTGTTAGTAAAAATATAGCTTTAGAAAAAGAATTGGATGAACTAAAAAATCTATTAAGACTAAATGAAATAACAGCTACTTACAACATAATAAACGCTACTGTAATAAATAGAAATATGAAAGAATTTTATGATACAGTTGTCATTGATAAGGGTTATAATGACGGTGTTGATATTGGCTATGCTGTTGTTACTAATGAAGGATTGGTAGGAAAAGTAATAAAATTAGGCAAGGAAACTAGTACTATAAAACTTCTTACAAGTAGTGATTTATATAATATGTTATCTGTTAATATTCATACTAGTGATGGTGATATATATGGAATACTCTCTGATTATGATGAACAAACAAACTCATTTATTATTGGAGGAATAGATGAATTAACAAGAATAGAAGTAGGCGATATTGTTTCAACAACAGGTCTTGAAAATAATTATCCAAATGGAATAAATATAGGAAAAGTTGTTAGAATAAGCAAAGATAATTTCGATTTAGCATATATTCTTAAGGTAGAATCATACATAGATTTTAATAATTTTCATTATGTAGCGGTATTAAATAGAAATGATTCTTAGTTTACCATTTTTTCTACTTGATTTAATATTAGGAATATATATAAATAGTTATTTTAATTTGTCTTTGTTAATATGCATTAGTTACTATACAAGATATAAATATAAAAGAAATATACCATATGTAATAATACTAGGTTTTATATATGATCTTGTTTTTTCAGGAGTACTATTTTTAAATACATTTATTTATTTGATTATATATATTGTAACTAATAAAATTAAAGAGATAAATATTTATTTGGTCTATCTAGTAGATATGCTTTTATATATTGTTTTGAATTATCTACTTTTATATATATACACAAATACTTATATAAATCCTATATTTATATTTAGAATAATAATTTTTAATGTAATAGTGTTTTATTTAGCAAATAGTTTATATGTGAAATTGACAAAATAATATAAAAATGTTAGTATATACCTCATTCAAAGGGGGAATATACATGAAAAATATAAAAGGAACTATTAAATTTTATAATAAAAATGTAATTAAAAAGTGTTTGGGTACAGGTGCTTTAATTTTAGTAGCCGATGTTAGCCCGATAAAATCAATAACAATTCTTAGTTCAATTGGTGCAGGTCTTATGATCGCAAGCATTGCTTCTAAAATAAAAGAGAGAAAAGAGAATAATGATTCTTCTTCATTAAAAAGAAATAAAAGAAGTATTATTATTGAAAAATTAAAAGAATTAAAAGCAGAACTTGTTACAGAGTTTGAAAAAGAGAAAACTTCTAAAAATAAAGTGGAAACACCTGAAAAAAAGCAACTAAGTATTAGTAACTATGCTCGATTAGAAAATAAACCTAAAGAGGCTATAGTTATTTCAGCTACTTCTGATCCACTTGGAGATTATATCGCAAGACAAAAAGCAATTAAAAAGTAGTATAATTACTACTTTTTTTCATATATTCTAATAGGTGATATAAGTGAGCGAATTAGAGAGGATACGAAGGAAAAAGAAATCTAGACAAAGTTATACAAATGTGGCACCTAAAAAGGGTGGTAAGTATTTTATGTTTGTAACAAAAATTCTTTTAGTAGTTATTATAACTTTAGTACTTATGATTTTAATGAAATGTAATAAATCTTTTAAAGAAAAATTCTATGTCGAGGTATTTGAAAAAAATTTCTCTTTTGCTAGTGTAAATAACTTATATCAAAAGTATTTAGGGCCATTCTTGCCATTTGATGGTATTGCTGATACTGATACCGTTTTTAATGAAAAGTTAACTTATACTGAGGTTAATAAATATTTGGATGGTGCTAAACTTACTGTAAAAGATGCATATTTAGTACCTTCGGTTCAAAGTGGTTTAGTAGTATATATTGGTGAAAAAGAAGGATATGGTAATACTGTTACTATCCAGGGTGTTGATGGAATAGATATATGGTATGGCAATATTGAAAATGTTTCAGTTGATTTATATGATTATGTTGATTTAGGTACATTAATAGGTAATACTATAGATACAAATTTATATTTAGTATATAAAAAAGAGGGAAAAGTGCTTAATTATGAAGATTATCTCTAAGATTAAGATTCATTTCTTTTTTTATGTTGTTTTATTTGTTTCAATTTTAACTGGTCATTTTAAAACCTTTTTTGCCATGACTTTAATAACAATATTTCATGAATTAGGCCATATTATAACAAGTCTTATTTTTAAATGGAATATAGATAAAATACTAGTTATGCCAATAAGTTTATTAACCATATACAATGTTAAAATTAATACGAAAAAGTATCAAGAATTAATTGTTACCATAATGGGGCCAATTGCTCAAATGTTTCTTTTTTTCTTTATAAAAGATGAAGAGATACTTAGATATAATTTAATGTTACTTCTATTTAATTTGCTTCCTATATACCCCCTAGATGGTTCGAAAATATTTAAAATTGTGTTATATGATTATCTTCCGTTTAAATATGTCGAAAATATAAATATATATGTTTCCGTTATAACAATAATTTTCTTATTACTAATATCTAAATGGAATTTAATAATTATTTTTGCATGTGTATTATTTATATTTAAAGTAGTGGAAGAGTATAAGAAAAGAAATTATGTATTTAATAAGTTTCTATTTGAAAGATATTTATATAAGATAAAACATAAAAAAAGCAAAATTATAAATGGCCTAAAAAAAGATGAATTCTATAAAAATTATCATCATAATTTTATTACTAAAAACAAAATAGTTACTGAGGAAGAATTTTTAAGCAAAATGTTTGACAATACAAGGGTTTTATGATAAAATTTATTACTGTGTAGAGCCTTACTCTACAACCGCGCAGAAAAGGTTTTAAGCTATATAAGCACCTTAATGGCGAGTCTTAGAGGAACGGAGGAAAAAAATGAAAGCTATATTCGAAACAGGTGGAAAACAATATTACGCTGAAGAAGGAACAATATTATATGTTGAAAAGTTAGATGCTGCAGACGGAGAAGAAGTTTCTTTTGATAAAGTTTTAATGGCTAATGGTGTTGTTGGACGCCCATATGTTAGTGGAACAGTTGTAAAAGCTAAAGTTTTAAAACATGGTAAAAACAAAAAGATTAAAGTATTTAAATATAATCCAAAGAAAAATTACCATAAAACTCAAGGTCATCGTCAACCATATACTAAAATTGAAGTTATTAGTGTTAAATAATAATGATTAAAGTAAATGTTATTAGAAAAGCTGATAAAATAGATAAAATTATTATAAGTGGGCATGCTATGTATGCTGACTATGGTAAAGATATCGTTTGTGCTTCAGTGTCTAGTATTGTTATTACATCAATTAATGCTATATTAAAAATTAATAAAGATGCAATAACTTATCATCAAGGCGATGATTTAGAAATAACTGTAAAGTTGCATAATGATGTAACTGAAAAATTGCTTGAGAATATGTTAGATTTATTAACTGAATTATCAACGCAGTATAAAAAAAATATAAATATTAATATATAGGGAGGTGCCAATAGTGAAATTTTTAGAATTAAATATACAATTATTTGCCCACAAAAAAGGACAAGGTTCAACTAGAAATGGTCGTGACTCTATATCTAAAAGATTAGGAGCAAAGGCTGCTGACGGTGAATTTGTTACAGGTGGTTCAATATTATATCGTCAACGTGGAACAAAAGTTTACCCAGGTACTAACGTAGGAATTGGATCAGATGATACAGTTTATGCTAAAGTTCCAGGATATGTAAAATTTGAACGTGTTGGAAGAGATAAAAAACAAGTTAGTATTTATCCTGAAAGACAAAACTAATTTAACATTGAATGTAAAAAGAGTTAATATATAATAACTCTTTTTTTGTTAGTATTTACATTTTTGTATTAGTTAAAAATGTTTAATTCTTTACACTTTTTTAAAACAACAAATAATATTTGTGATATAATTATTTTAATAGAAGAGGATGTGTTAAGATGAGGGATGTAAACATATTAACTAATAATGGTGTTAATGTAGCGGCTAGTCTTGAACTTTTTGGAGACATGGCAACATATGATGAAACAGTAGTAGACTTCTTAAATGGAGTAGAAGAAAAGATATCTGGTATAAAAAAATATAAAGAAAATGGGGATATGCCTAATTATGCAATTTTAGTTCACTCTTTAAAAAGTGATGCTAAGTATTTAGGATTAACTGCTTTAGCAGATATTTCATTTCAACACGAAATGGATAGTAAGGCTAATAATATTAATGCTGTTTATAATAATTATGATGCTTTAATGGCAGAAGCAAATAGATCTATTGCCTTACTAAAGGCTTATGTAGGTGATATGTCGCCAATTCCAGCAGTAGTAGCGCCTGTTGCAGCACCAGTGATTAAGGATAAAACAATTTTGGTTGTTGATGATTCAGATATTATTAGAACATTTATTCAAAAAATATTTAATGATAATTATCATGTTATGATGGCACATGATGGCAAAGAAGCAATAGATGTAATTGGTACTAGTGCTTATGATAATATTGTAGGTATTTTACTTGATTTAAATATGCCTAATATAAATGGTTTTGAAGTATTGGAATATTTCAAAGAAAATAATTTATTCACAAAAATCCCAGTATCTATAATAACTGGCGATGATTCTCGTGATACTATTGATAAGGCATTTAAATATCCAATAACTGATGTGTTACAAAAACCATTTAATGAGAGAGATATAAAAAGAATTATTGATAAGATGTTAGCTTTAAATAATTTAATATAGTATTTTTAATAAAATCCTTAATTTATATTAAGGATTTTTTATATAATAATTGTGATTGATTTTTAATTACATAATTGTTATAATTATATAGAAAGTATGGTACAGGTTAAGATTATAAAGTATTTACATCATTGGTATCATGTTTTTTATTGTCTATTTAATCTCATTGTTTAAATGTTACGGTTATGATCTTAATTTTATAACTTACTAATTTGGTTAATTTTATAGTTAAAGTAATTATGGTTATACTATTAACAAACATTATATTAATATCAAGAAGAAAAGGTGAATTATGGAAATTTTAATATTATGCATTCAAATATTTTTTGTAAGGATACTTGATGTATCGCTTGGTACAGTAAGAACTATTATAACAGTTAAGGGAAAAAAAGTTATTGCCAGTGTTATAGGATTTGTTGAAGTTTTAATATGGTTCTCAATTGTAAAAGAGGCTTTAAATACTGATATTCAAAGTATGTGGATTGCGGTTAGTTATGCTTCGGGTTATGCGACTGGTACTTTTGTTGGGGGATTTTTATCTGACAAATTTATAAGTGGAAATCTAACAGTACAAGTTATTTTAAGTAATCGTAATGATGAAATAATAACTGCTATTAGAAAAGCAGGTTACGCAACAACTGTAATAGATGTTAAAGGACAAGATCAAGATCAACTAAAATATATGCTTCTTATGGAAATTAATAAAAAACGTGCTGATCATTTGAAAAAACTTATTAAAAGTTTAGATGAAAAAGCTTTTATAGTTGTTAGTGAAACAAAGACAGTTCAAAATGGGTATTTTAGATAATATCCATTTTATTTTATAAAGCGATAATAGAAAGGAAAAACAAAATGATAGATAATTATAATAAATATGTTAATTTATTGCTAACTAAATGCCTAAATATTAAAAAAGGAGAACCACTACTTATTCAAGCTCCTATTGAAAATATTGATTTTGTTAGGATAGTAGCTAAAAAGGCGTATGAACTAGGAGTTAATGATATATATTTTGATTTTAATGATGATATTTTAAAGCATGATCAACTTTTAAATTTAGATATAGAAAGTTTAAAAGAAAGTAGATTTTGGAATAAAAAAATATTTGACGAATACGCAAATAAGGGTGCTGCTTTTTTAATGCTTTATGGTGATGATCCGGATTTAACAAATGATATTGAACCAGTCAAAGTAGGGGAAGTAGCTAAAGTAAATAGGTTATCTAGACCAATTTATAAAGCAAAGCAATCAATAAATGAAGTTCCATGGTGTATTGCTTCTGTAGCAACTGAAGCATGGGCAAAAAAAATATTTCCGAGTAGCCTAGATGCTAAAACAGAACTTTGGAATACAATATTTGAGATGTGTCTTATTAATAGTGAAAATCCACTTCTTGAGTGGGATAAGAAAGTTGATATTAATAGTAAAAAATGTGAGTTATTAAATAATATTGGTTTTAAAGAACTACATTATACTAATAATTTAGGAACTAATTTATCAATAAAATTAGATGAGAATGCTATATGGTGTGGTGGTGATGAAGAAACTACAGATGGTAGAAAAGTGATTTTGAATATGCCAACAGAAGAAGTATTTACAACTCCAATAATGACAGAAACAAGCGGTATTGTTTATAGTTCAAAACCACTTATATATAGTGGTGCATTAATAGATAATTTTATGTTAAAGTTTGACAAAGGAAAAGTAGTTGATTTTTCTGCTGAAAAAGGTTATGAAGTACTTAAAAGTATAATTGAAGGTGATGAGCATTCATGCATGTTAGGTGAGGTTGCATTAGTAGATTACAATTCACCCATATCTAATTCTGGTTTGATATTTTATGAAACGTTATTTGATGAGAATGCATCTTGTCATTTAGCTTTGGGAAATGGGTTTCCTACTTGCGTAAAAAATACTAGTGGTAAAAGTCGTGAAGAACTAATAAATATGGGAATTAACCAGTCTAGTGTTCATGTTGATTTCATGATAGGCACTAGTGATTTAGTAATAAAGGGTGTCACAAAAGATAATAGAGAAATGCTTATTTTTGATAAAGGAAACTTTATTTTAAGATAATAAATTAAGACATTTTATTAGTGTCTTTTTTCTTGTTTAAATTATGTTAATAGTGTATAATACTTCTAGGAAAAGGGGCGTGGTAATATGTTCGTTGATGAAGTTACGCTTGAATTACAAGCCGGTGATGGTGGTAATGGTTGTCTAGCATTTAGACGAGAGAAATTTGTAGAAATGGGTGGACCATTTGGTGGTAATGGTGGTAAAGGATCAAACATTATTTTTAAAGTTGATGAGGGCTTAAACACATTACTTGATTTAAGATATAAAAGAGTCATAAAAGGTAACAAAGGTGAAAATGGAGAAGGTAAAGGAAAACATGGAGCAGCTGCTACTGATGTTGTTATTAAAGTTCCGCAAGGTACTATAATTACTGATTATGAATCAGGATTAGTTATAGCGGATCTTACTAATAAAGATGAAGAAGTTATTGCTGCTTATGGTGGCCGTGGCGGTAGAGGTAATATTGCTTTTGCAACTCGTGCTAATCCTGCACCAGCATATGCTGAAAATGGTGAACCAGGCGAGTATAGAAAAATAAAAGTAGAACTTAAACTACTTGCTGATGTTGGATTAGTTGGACTTCCAAGTGTAGGAAAATCAACTTTTATTTCTAAAATTAGTGCAGCTAAACCAAAAATTGCTGCTTATCATTTTACAACATTGTCACCTAATCTAGGTGTTGTAAGAACAAAAGATAATAGAAGTTTTGTTGTTGCAGATTTACCTGGCTTAATAAAAGGAGCTTCTTTAGGAGAAGGTCTTGGTGATAAATTTTTAAGACATATTGAAAGAACAAGAGTTATAGCGCACATCATAGATATGAGTGGTTTTGAAGGCAGAGACCCTTATGAAGACTATTTAGTTATTAATAAGGAACTTGATGATTTTAGTAAAAAAATATTAAAAAAACCACAAGTAGTAATTGCTAATAAAATGGATATAGATGGTGCTGATGAAAATCTTGAAAATTTCCGTAAGAAAGTAAAAGATGTTGAAGTGTTTCCTATATCAGCAGCAACTGGAAAAGGAATTGATGAAGTTCTTATAAAGATAGCTGATATGCTTGATACAATAGAAAAACAACCATTATATGAAGATGATGAAATAGAAAGTCATGTTCTATATAAGTTCGAAAGAGAAAAACCGTTTACTATTAGTCATGAAGGACGCACTTGGGTTGTTCGTGGTAAAGAAGTGGAAAAAATGCTTCGTATGACAAGCTTTAGAACTGATGAAGCTGCTAATAGATTTGCAAACAAATTACGCAAAATGGGTATTGATGCTAAGTTAAAAGAACTTGGTGCTGTTGAAGGCGATACTATTAGAATATTAGATTTGGAATTTGAGTATAAAGACTAAAAAGATAGATTTAAATCTATCTTTTTATGTTATAATTATTATAGAGTAGGTGAAGCATCATGAAGGTAGTTTATCATGGAAGTAATTTTTCTAGTTTAGAAACTATTACCCCACATCAAAGTATTCATGGAAATTATGTATATGCAACAAATAATAAAGTTATTGCTATTATAATGGCTCATAAGTATGGTTCGGATTTCACTTATAGTTTTGGTAGAGAAAATAGGAAAGATCCATATAATTTAGTTGAAAGAATTCCTGGAGCATTTGATATAATGTATAAAAGTTCAGCCTCTATTTATAGTTTAGATGGTAGTAATTTTAAAAAGATAAATACAAGTTTTAATGAAATAGTAAGTACAGAAGAAGAAAAAGTTTTAGGGGAAGAAAAAATAACTAATTTATTAAAAGTAATTAATAATTTAGAAAAAGAGAAAGTAATTAAAGTATATAGATATCCAAATAAACCAGAAGGTTTTAAAAGAGATGGTTCGGATTTAATAGAAAAATTAGCGGATGGACAAGATTTTGAAACAATCAGGCGTAGGTATATATCATTACTTAGTTATTATCCTGAACTACTTGATAAAGTGAATGATAAATTATTTAGTATTAATAAATCATTTTTAGGATTTAACACAAGTGATTTGTTTAATATAATTGATTATTGTATAGCAAGATACAATCAAGACCCCAAAAATGAACCTTTCTTAAAATTGAAATTAACTAAGTTTAAAAAGTTATATCCAATATATTTTAAGAATATTAATTTAGTTGATATATGTAATAAAAAAACAATTTAATAATGATTAAATTGTTTTTATTTTATATAATCTCCAATTTTATAATTATAGTAATTTACTGGGGACTCATAAGTATAATATACATTCTTTTTGGGAAGTATTATCTTATTTGGTTTTAAATTTTTATAGATATGTAATACTTTGTTATTTTTATCTGTCATATAAACATCTATATTAACAAACATAAACATGGTATGAATACTATTACATCTTGGAAAGCATAATATAACATTAATTTTTCTTTTAAACATTAAACCTAAAAATCTTGAAAAGAAATTTTTGCATATTAATATATCTAACTTTTTCATATTCTTCACCAATCATATTATAGCATAAAAAGTAATTGACAAAAATATATAAAAAGTATAAAATTGTAGTATAAAAGGGTAAGAATTGGGTAGGAGGATTTTATGAATAATAAAGGTCAAGCTTTAGTAGAGTATTTATTAATAATTGCTTTAATTAGTGTTATTGTAGTAAGTCTAGTTAAGTTGCTAGGAGGATACTTGCAAGATTCTGTTACCAAATCATCTTGTAATTTAATTGACAAAGTATATGTTGCAGGTGAAAAACCAGGCGAAGGTTACTGCGCAGAATCAGAATAGAATAGTTTTATAAAAGAAGAAATATTTATGTACTTCTTCTTTTTTATTGTTTAATTAGTCGTTTTTTGGTATAATCTTATTAAGATATGCGAGTGTGATTATATGATAAAAGATATAAGGAACAGCAAAGGTCAAGCTTTAGTAGAATTTGTCCTTGTAATGCCTATTTTTATCTTTATTATTATGGCGATGGTAGATTTAGGAAATATTATATATAAAAAGTATAATTTAGAAAATACACTTGATACGGTAGTAGAATTATATAAACAAGGAGAAAGTCAGAAGATGGCTGCCTATGCATCGGTTGAAAATATTGATTTAGATATTTCTTCTATTAGTGATGATTTGACTAAAGTATCTGTTAAAAAAACAATAAATATAATAACACCAGGATTAAATAATATACTCGGTAAAGATTATACCTTATCAGTAGATAGAACAATTTTTTCTAAAGAGGACAAGGTTATAAATGAAGGATAGAAAAGGACAGGTTTTAGTAGCCTTTGTCTTATTAATACCAGTAATAATAATGATACTGGCATTAATTGTAGATGTTGGTTTTCTATATGTAGAAAAAAGAAATACTGATAATGTAATAAGAGATGTAACAAATTATGGGCTTGATAATTTAAATTTAGAAAAGAACATATTACAAGATAATATAACTAAGTTAGTTAATGCTAATTTAGATGAAATACAAGACCTTAGTATAGTAATTAATACTAATAGTGTTGAGATAAATATAACTAGAAATAAGCAAAGTATATTTTCGAATGCCTATAAAAAAGCAAATTATAGAATAACTTCAAATTATATTGGTAACATTAGTAATTCAGTAAAAGATGTAAGGAAGGAGTCATAGTATGGCACTAAAAAAAGCTAAAATATTAACAATAACTTCTGTAAGCGGAGGAACAGGTAAGACTACTACAGCACTTTGCGTTGCAGGAACATACTCAACACTTGGTAAAAAAGTTCTAGTAATAGATTTAGATTTGTATACAGGAACTATTGCTGCTGCTTTAAACTTAGATGTTAAATCAGACATGTTTATCTTAGTTAATGATTTAAATAATAATAAATTTAAAGGGTTAGACGAATATATAACAAGTTATAACGAAAATATCGATATATTACCAGCTACTAAAGATCCGAGATATGCTAATAAAATTAATGCTAATTACTTACAATTAGTTTTTGATAAATATTGTAATAAATATGATTTAATTGTAGTTGATACTGCTGACGATTTATCACCTTTTAATTTAGTTACTTTTGATTATAGTGATTTAATTATATATGTTATTAATAACGATGCAGTAAATTTAAAAAATATGCGTACTATGGTTTCTATATTTAAAGATATGGGTCTTACAAAATATAGAATATTCCTAAATGAGGCAAATTCTATCCATAAGAATTACTTTACAAAAAATGATATGAAGAATATCATGAAAGCTAATATAGATTATACTGTTACAAGTAGATTTTTTATTAAGAATATAGATAAATATTTCTTAGATGGTGTAATTTTAACTTTAGATAAAACAATAAGAGCAAAATATAAAAAAGATATTAAAGAGTTTGAAGAAATAGCTAAGGTTATTATTGGTGATACCCAAATGGTTGAGAGTAAAGTTAAAAATATGAGTGTTTCTAATGACAAAGTTATGAAAGGGGAAACTGAATAGTATGAAGAGTTTTACAGAAGAATTCCAAGTAAGTATTAAAAAGAATAATTATGCTGAAACTACTGATTATGAAACATTTCCTAATAAAGTATTACTTGATGAACTTAGAAATAAAATTATTCAAAACCTAATAGATAATCGTGCCTCATTAGGTGGTACTTTAGATTCTTTTATTAAAAGACAAGTAGATGCTACCATTGAAGGATATGATTTAACGGGAGTTGAAATATCTTATATCTATAACATGATAGATAATGAAATTAATGGATGTGGACCATTAACTGAGCTTATGGAAGATCCAAATATAACGGAAATAATGGTTAATGGAATAGATAAAATTTATATAGAAATAGATGGACGTGTTAGTAAAGATGACAGTGTTTCATTTATAAATGATGACCATATTATAAGAACAATACAAAGAATGATTCAGCCTATTGGTAGGACAATTGATGCTGCTAATCCTATGGTTGATGCAAGACTTTCTGATGGTTCTAGACTTAATGCTATTATAGCTCCACTTGCTATTAATGGACCAACGATTACTATTCGAAAGTTTAAAGAAGATCTTGTTACCATAGATGATTTCCTAAGAACAGGAACTTTAACTCCTTATATGGCTAGATTCTTAGAAGCGTGCGTTAAAGCTAAATTAAATATTATTATATGTGGTGGAACTGGTTCTGGTAAAACAACACTACTTAATGTGTTATCTTCATTTATCGGTCAAGATGAACGTATTGTAACAATTGAAGATGCTGCAGAACTTAGATTAAAACAACCTCACGTTGTTTCACTTGAAACAAGACTTGCAAACTATGAAGGTGAGGGAGCTATAACAATTAGAGATTTAGTTATTAATTCTCTTCGTATGAGACCTGACCGTATTATAGTTGGCGAATGTCGTGGTGGCGAGGCATTTGACATGCTTCAGGCTATGAATACAGGACATTCAGGTAGTTTAACAACAATGCATGCTAATGGGCCTATTGATACTTTAAATAGGTTAGAAACATTAATTTTAATGTCTGGTATGGAAATTCCAGTTAAAGCTATTCGTGAATATATTGAGAAAGCAATAAATGTTGTAGTCCAAACTGAAAGATTTTCTGATGGTCGTAGAAGAGTAGTAGATATTTCTGAAGTTGTTGGGTTTAAAGATGATATGATTGAATTAAAACAAATATTTGGTTTTAAACAAACAGGTAGACTTGATAATGGTGATGTTGATGGTGAGTTTATTCAATCTAAGCATGTACCAAAAGTATATGAAACAATGAAAGCCTTTGGTGTAGATAGTATAAAAGATATTTTTGAAAAATAGGTGATAGTATGATAAATAATAATGGTTTTAGTCTATATGGGGCTTTAACCAATCAGGATATAAATCTAACTTTTACACCTCCTAAAAATGTATATTCTTTTGAATATACGGTTTATAAGGATGGTGAAATATATATAAATGGCTTAGGTTCTACTTCCCCAATTGGTTTTAGTTTTACTGCCACAGGTACATACAATATCATAGTTACAATGAAGGATGTGACAGGATATAATACTGTAACTAGTCCACAATATATAGTTGATAAAGAGAGTCCTATTATAACAGTTACAAAGGATAATATCCTATTAAAAGAAGGAAAAAGTCTTAATGCACTTTCAAATGTTACTGTAACTGATAATTATGATAAGGATTTAAATAAACAAGTTATAACTAATTATGATGAACTAGATTTTGCAACTATAGGTGAAAAAAAGTTAGTATATTCTGTTAGTGATCAAGCAGGAAATAATACTTCTAAAACCATTTATGTTAATGTTGTAAGTGGTGTTGATCCTTATTTAGTATTCATACAGTGTGGAATAGTAATTGGTTTATTAATATTTATAATTGCTGTATTAAAATATAGACATTCAGTTAAAATAGAAAACCGTATTGCAAAATTTTCTGTAGAATCACTTGAAGATGACCAAATTTCACTATTTGATAAGCTATCTTTAATATTAATTAAATATATTAAAAGAGAAAGTAATTTACTAAATAAATCAGCTTTTTTAAAACGTTATGCAAAACATTTTGAAAAATATACTTCAATATATAATAGTGAGTTAACTAGTATGGACCTTGTTTCTATTAAAATAACATTTGGTTTAATCTTTGTACTTGTTTGTATATTATCACTAGCAATTAAATCAAGAGTATTACCCGTATATGAATGGATTATACCTTTCTTTGCAGGTGTATTTATAGTAGATATATATTACATAATAAAGTACAAATTTTATCGTAATAAAATAGAAAATGATTTATTGCAAGCTATTATTATAATGAATAATGCATTTAAATCGGGTCGAAGTATTAGCCAGTCCATAGATCTTGTAACTACTGAACTAGATGGCCCTATAGCAAAAGAATTTAAAAAAATATATGTGGAATTATCTTTTGGTTTAGATTTAAATACTGTATTTAAAAGATTTGCTGATAGAGTCAATGTGGAAGAAGCTTCATATTTAACTGCATCACTTACTATTTTAAATAAAACAGGTGGTAATATAGTAAAAGTATTTGATGCTATTGAAAAATCTTTATTTAGTAAGAAGAAATTAAAGTTAGAGCTTAATGCATTAACAAGTTCTTCAAAAGTAATAAAAAATATTTTATCAATAGTTCCATTAATTTTCTTTCTTTTAATTAGTTTTATTGATTCAAATTATTTTACTGTTTTCTTTAATACACAAATTGGAATTATATTATTTATTCTTATATTAATACTTTATGTATCATATATATTAGTAGTAAATAAAATAATGAAAGTAAGGATGTGATAAAGTGAATAAGACTAGAATAAATTATAATTATAATGAAGAAAAAATAAAGAAACTACGCGAAAGAAATAAGAAAACGGCTGTAGAACTTGATAAAAGTATTGTTAATAAAGTTTTTAAAAAAAGTGATATAAAACTAGTAGCAAATAAAATAGCGATGATGGGTAAAACTAAACTTACTGTTAGTTCTTTCCTAAATATTAGAATTATATTAAGTATATTTGTATTTGTTTTGACAATAACTTTTACAAAGTTCAGTTATGTTTTAGCGCCACTTTCAGCAATCGTGGTTTATTATGGAAGTTATTATGTTCTTATTTCTAATCCTATTAAAAAAAGAACTTCAAAGTTAGACCATGAAGCATTAAATTTTTTTGAAATTCTTACCCTTACTTTAGAATCAGGCCGTAATTTAGAAAATTCACTTGAAATAGCAGTTGACAATGTCGAATCTGAATTATCAGATGAATTTAGAAAAACTTTATTAGAAATTAAATTTGGTAAATCGCTGATTGAAGCATTAGATGGGATGAAGCAAAGAATACCTTCAGAAACAATAAATAATATTATATTAAATATGACTCAAACAAGTATATTTGGTAGTAATATTTTAGATACTATGAACAATCAAATTGATTTTTTAAGAGATAAACAATTATTAGAAGTGAAAGAAAGAATGAATAAATTACCTAATAGAATTAGTATCATATCGGTATTATTTATAGTTCCACTTATATTACTTTTGGTTTTAGGACCTTTTCTAGTAAACTTTTTGGGTTGAAATTACAAAATTTAGTGTATAATATGTATGAAAGTTAAGAAAGAAGGATATAAATGAAATATTATTTAGTTGGAATAAAAGGGGCTGGAATGAGTGCGCTGGCACTTATTTTAAATGATTTAGGTTATGAAGTAATAGGATATGATGATGATAAAAATCATGAATTTACTGAAGACAAATTAGATGAACGTGGTATTAAAATTTATACTGACGAAAATAATATTATTGATAAAAATACTATAGTTATTAGAAGTACGGCTATAAAAGAAAGTCATAGAGAGATAGTGAAAGCTAAATCACTAGATTTAAAGATATATGAGTATAATGAAATGCTAGGTAAAGTAGCAAATATGTTTGAACTAATTACTATAGCAGGCTGTCATGGTAAAACAACAACAACTTCTTTAATGGCTCATGTTCTTAAGAATATGGGTGGTTGTAATTATTTAATAGGTGATGGCACTGGCTATGCTAGTAAAGAAAATAAGAAATTTGTTATCGAAGCATGTGAATATTATAGACATTTCCTTGTATATGAACCAAATTATGCAATAATAACTAATATAGAACTTGATCATGTTGACTATTTTAAAGACATGCAGGATGTTATTGATGCATATTCAGAGTATGCTAATAATGCTGAAAAAATGGTTATTGCTTGTGGTGATGATCCTTATACTAGAATGTTAGAACTTAACAAACCAATATTCTATTATGGGATAGATGAGGATAATGATATAGTTGCAAAGAATATCGAGTATACTGCTGATGGTGTAGAATTTGATGTCTTTGTTGAAGAAAATTATTATGGGCACTTTGATTTGCCATTCTATGGTAAGCACATGTTACTTAATACTTTAGCGGTTATAAGTGTTTGTTATTATGAAAGAATGGATGCAAAAGAAGTATCTAAAAATCTAAAAACTTTTGGCGGAGCCGAGAGAAGATTTGAAGAAACTATTATAGGTGATACTATCTTAGTTGATGACTATGCTCATCATCCAACAGAAGTAAAAGCTGTTATTAAAGCAGCGAGACAAAAATATCCTAATAAGAAAATTGTTGCGGTTTTTCAGCCTCATACTTTCTCTAGAACAGAAGCTTTTGCTGAAGATTTAGTAAAAGTACTGAACTTAGCTGATAAAGCCTTCGTTCTAGATATATTCCCATCACGTGAAAAACAAGAAGATTTTCCAGGTATAAATTCTGAAATTATTGTTGAAAAATTAAGTAATGGAGAATTAATAACTGATGAAAGTTGGGGAAAATTAAAGGAATATAAAGGTGCAATTGTACTATTCCTTAGTCCAAAGCAAATTCAAAATTTAATGGAAAAATTTACTGAATACTTAAATAGCTAAGTATTCTTTTTATTTACTTAGAATTAATAATAAGGTATAATGATTATAGGATGATAGGTGAATGTATGATGTATGTTTTTAAAAGTAAAAAAGGTTTTACATTAGCAGAACTATTAGGTGTTATTACAATTTTAGCAATAATAGCATTAATAACAGTACCTCTTGTAAATAAATATGTATTAAGTAGTAGGCAGAAAGCCTATGATGTCGAGATTATCACATTAAAAAAAGCTGCGCAACAATGGTTTACAAGAAATTCTACTTCGGTGCTTTTTGATGAAGACAATTTTTATGCATTAGATTTAGAATTGTTAAAACAAAGCGAATTTTTAGCGGATGAACCAATATACAATCCTTTAAACCCTGATGAAGAGATAACTGGATGCATCATGATTAAAAAAAATGATAATAACTACAGTTATGAGTATAGTTCTACTTGTAGTGTAGAAATACCAACAACATATGCAGATGGTACAGCTGTATATTTTAATCCTGTTACAGGAACAAAATGTTCGTCAACTGAATCAGTAAGTACAACAGGTACTAAAACAGGCTGTATGAAATGGTATACATTTAATGATGAAGGGTTATCAAGTAACACAATAAACCTAATATTAGATCATAATACAACACAAAAAGTTATGTGGAATTCTACAGGACAAAATGTAAATGGGCCGGTAAGTGCACTTGCACAACTTCAGACAGACACAAGTTCATGGACTGGGGTGCCTACAAGAACAGATAGTTACAGTATAAGTAATGGTAGAGCTGATTATACAATTAACTATAATGGATATAAAGCTAGGCTTATAGCTGCTAATGAAATAGCAACAATAACAGGAAATGATTATTTTAACGATATAACAACTATGACTTCTAGTTGGTTTTACTTTGATAGTAATAATAAAACGCAAACAGCAACAACTGCTGGAACAAGTAATTACGATTGGTTGTTTGATTATACAAATGGTTGCAGAAACTATGGATGTAATATGGAAGATTCAAGTGTCGATGGTTACTTAACTTCAACGGCTCAAGCTGGTACATATGTTTATGCCTGGTATGTAACCAAAAATGGAACAATATCTGAAATAAGTGTCGATAATCCTTTTTATGGAGGAGTACGTCCAGTGATTACTGTTTTAAAATCAACTATACATTAGTAATTTAATAAATAAAATTCCAAGTAATAATGATGGTCTAAATTCATTAACTTCATTGTATTTATGAATTTAGACTATCTCCTTTTTATTTACTTTAATTTCATATTATTGTATAATTATATTAGGTGATAGTATGATAAATAAAGGTTTTACATTAACTGAATTAATAGCGGTAATTGTCCTTCTTGGAATAATTGCTCTAATAGCTGTTCCAATAATAAATGGAAAAATAGTTAATTCAAAAAGTAAAGCATATAAAGCTCAAGTAAGTGCAATTGAAAGTACAGCAAAAAAGTGGGGCGTAGAAAATAATAAACTACTTCCTATTGATGAAAATAAATGTAAAGTTTCACTAATGGAATTAATAGGTCAAGGGTTTATAGATGATGATGAAATAATAGATCCACGAAATAATTCAAAAATGAATGGTAGTGTGGAAATAAGTTATTCTAATTCAAACAAAACATACTATTATATTTATAAAGAAACAGTTGATGCAGCAGTGCCTAACTGTATAAAATAAATCTCTATTTAGAGATTTTTTTATGAAAAAACAATTGATTTTATTGATAAATATACATATATGTTATATAATAAATATAGAATAGAAACAGTTTGTGCAGGTGAGAAAATGAAAATTTTATGTATTGGTCATGCAGCTTATGACATAACAATTCCAGTTGATGGATTTCCTAAAGAAAACACAAAAAATCGTGTAAGTAATCGTGTTGAGTGTGGTGGTGGACCTGCTTCTAATGCTGCATATCTACTTGCTAAATGGGGAATTGAAACATATTTTGCCGGAGTAGTAGGTAAAGATTTATATGGTGATAGAATTAAAGAAGAGTTATCAAGTGTCGGTGTTAATATTAAATATTTAGAGCAAAACTCTGATTACGAAACAACTTCAAGTTTTATTCTTGCTAATAGTGATAACGGTTCTAGAACAATATTTACTTATAGACCAAGTAGTATTCACATGAATGATATAAATATTGATTTTGAACCTGATATTATTTTGCTAGATGGACAAGAACCAAAAATATCAGAAGATCTTATATTTAAATATCCAAATGCAATAAGTGTTATTGACGCAGGTAGACCTAAAGAGGAAATAATAAAGCTTGCTGGACTTGTAAACTACTTAATATGTTCAAAAGAATTTGCTGAAACAGTTTCAGGTAAAAAAGTAGATTATAATAATTTAAGTACAGTAGCAGATATATACAATACTCTAAAAGAAAAGTTCAATAATAATATAATTATTACTTTAGAAGACAGAGGATGTGTTTATCAAGATGGAAATATTATCAAAGTAATGCCTTCTATAAAAGTTAAAGCTGTAGATTCTACAGGAGCAGGTGATATTTTTCATGGAGCTTTTGTATATGGAATAGCTAATAATTTTGAATTAGAAAAAACAATAAAATATGCTAATCTAGCTGGTGCTATATCAGTAACTCGTATAGGTGGTAGATATTCTGTACCGAGTTTGACTGAAATGGAAGAAAAATATAATGCACTTAAGTAATGTGATTTTTATTGAAAATCTTCCTAAATTAGATTTACATGGAGAAAATAGTGAGACAGCTAGAGTATTAATAAATGATTTTATTAGAGATAATATCAAACAAAAAAGAAATATAGTATGTATTGTACATGGAGTAGGATCGGGAATACTGAGAAAAGCAACGAGTGAAACCTTGATAAAAAACAAACGAGTAGTTGATTTTAAAACCTATTACTATAATCAGGGATGTACTATTGTAGAAATTGAAATATAATATAGAAAGACCTTTATTATTGACATGGTGGGTTAAGTGTGGTAAACTTATAAATACCGTGTGTACAATTAAGAGGGGGTAACATTTTATGAAAGAGGCTTATTTATTCGATTATATAAACGAGAATGAATTTAAGAAACTTGAACGATCATTAAAAAAGTATAATATGCTTGCATATAAGCGTTTATATTTTGAATACTATCCATCCCTTAAAGAAGGAAATTTCTTAGGGGAATTGGTAGCGACAAATAGTACACAAGGATCAAAAACATATGAATTAAAACTTCCAACAGATATGATGTTTTCTAAGGTTCATGGTGATATAAAATTGCATTACTTAGTGTATGAAGAAAATAAGGTTGTTATGTTAGATAAATTAACACCAGAAAATATTTTATCTGAGGGACATCAATCAGAATTAGTAACATATAAAGGTGTAATGGTTTCAAAGCAACACTCAGAAAAAGATATGTTTAAAATAAACTTGTTAAATATGATTCAAAAATAATCATATTTTTTTTATTGACAAATTTGTTGAAATGTTGTATAACTGTATTAGTTAATTAACACAAAGGGGATGAAATATGAACTTTATTTTTGATGATAATAAGCCAATTTATAAGCAATTAGTAGACCAGTTAAAGGTAATGATAGCCAGTTGTATTTATAAAAAGGGTGAGAAATTGCCATCAGTTAGAGATTTTGCTATTTCTATTAAAGTAAATCCTAATACTATTCAAAGAGCTCTAACAGAATTAGAAGATGAAGGGTTAATAATTACTCAAAGAACTTCTGGTAAATTTATAACTGAAGATGAGCAAACTATTAAAAATTTAAGAAACAGTTTAGCTCATGAAACACTTGAAAAATTCTTAATTGATATGGATAAATTGGATATATCTTTAGAAGAGTTAATAGAATTAATTAAAAGTGAAAGAAAGGGAAAATAAATGAGTTTAGTAGAATTAAAAGATTTAAATAAATCTTATGGTACAAAAAAAGTACTCAAAAATGTCAATTTAAATATTGAAAAAGGTAAAATATATGGGCTATTAGGTCCAAATGGTTCGGGTAAGACAACAATAATAAAACTTATTAATGGATTATTACAACCTACTAGTGGTTCGGTTTTAATAAAAGGAAAAAATCCTGGTATTGATAGTAAAAATACAATATCATACTTACCAGAAAGAACGTATTTAAATATGAACTTTAAGGTAACGGAAATAATAGAATTATTTAAGGATTTTTACGCAGATTTCGATAGTAAATTGGCATTAAAACAATTGAAAAAATTAAATATTAATCCAAATGATAAATTAAAGACTATGTCTAAAGGTACTAAAGAAAAAGTACAGTTAGTGTTAGTTATGAGTAGAAAAGCGGATTTATATATATTAGATGAGCCAATAGGTGGGGTAGATCCAGCCAGCAGAGATTATATACTAGAGACTATTCTTAATAATTTTAATGAAGGTTCAAGTATAATTATATGTACACATTTGATATCTGATATCGAAAAAATACTGGATGATGTTATCTTTATAAATAAGGGTGAGATTGTTTTAAATTCTTCAGCAGAAGATATTAGAAACAATAATAAAATGACTATTGATAAGTTATTTAGGGAGGAATTTAAATGCTAAAAAAATTACTAAAATATGATTTTAAGTCACTTTTTAATGTGTTATTACCTGTCTACGCTATATTAATATTCTTATCATTATTTAATAGATTAGCAGAATTCCTATCTGAAAAGATATCAATATTAAGTGTTCCAGCTGGATTTATTTTTATGATTTATGTAATTGTTTTAATAGCAGTTCCAGTAGGTACTTTTATAATAGCTATTACAAAATATTATAAAAATTTAGCTGGCGATGAAGGGTATTTAATGCACACTCTTCCAGTAACAAAAAATGATTTAGTTTTATCAAAATTAATATCTTATCTTGTTATGTTATTAATTTCAATTTGTGTTTCAATAATAGGGTTGTTTATTGGCGAATATGGAATAAAATTTGAGTGGGACATACTAGATAATATAATAAATTTGATAAAGTCAGTAGATACTATAACAGTTGTATTAATGGTAATAACGGTTATTTTATCAGTAATATTCCAGCAATTATTAATGTATACATCTATTGCTTTAGGTCAAAAACAAAATGCCAATAAAGTAATATATTCAGTTATATTTGGAATTGTTTTATATAATATAAATCAAATTATTTCAGCAGCAATACTACTTATACCTGTATTATTTAATAGAGGATTATGGGAAAAATTAAATCAAAATAATATTGCTCCAAGTGTATTAAATGGATATTTAGGAGCTTCTATTTTTATATCAATAATATTTATAGCTGGGTATTTTTTCCTAGCAACAAGAACTTTAGAAAAACATTTAAATTTAGAATAGGAGATATAATCTCCTTTTTTATTGATATAAATAAAAAAAGTAGCAATAAGCTACTTTTAATTATAATCTACATATAAATCAAAATCGTATATTTCTCCATTTATCTTTAAATATAAATAATATTTACCAGATAAACCAACATCATTAATATATTTGGTTACTGTAATACCATCTTTTTCTTCCTCATCAGTAAACAGGTCAACACATAATGCAGTATAAGGTTTTTTAGATATTATCATATTATAAGTTTTCTTACTAAATACATTATCTAAGACAACATATACTTCATCACTTTTTAAAAATTTACCAGTAACAATTAATCTATCTTCTTCTTTAGTAAAAGATAAGTTATATTTTTTTATTATATCTTTTGCATCTTTATTAAACAATAATATTGTATTATTTTTTACTGATTCAGTCTCTCCTAAAGTACCTAAATTGACACCCTTATTAATAGAGTATGTATCATTAGCGTATAGAGATAATTTTTCGGCTCTATATGTATTAGTTGGAAGTTCTAACTTGAAAATTTGTTTATCATTTAATAGTTCTACAGTTGTACTCTTTAAAGTATCAAACTTTGTAAGACCAGCAGGTTCATTATTAACTTTACCTTCGTACTGGCTATTTCCACCAGAACTAATTAAATAATGATTTTCTTTTATATAGTCAACATCAGAAATATATGGAGAATAGAAACTACTTCCTAATTCTTTACCATATTCCCAAACTTCTTCAATTGTTTTTTTGTTAGTGTTTATATTAAATATAACACCGCGACTATAATTATTATTTGCGTCTACTTTATTATCACTAGTTTTACTTTTGTTATTACCATTATCAAAGACAAATACATTGCCACTTGGTAATATCATTGCAGCATGCTGAGCATATTGCCAAGTGAAACCATCTTTTTTAGGAACAAAAAAGTATTTTTTCATATCTTCGTTCCAGTTAGTAGGATCACCAATTATCCAGTTAATCTCTTCAGTACTATAATCTATATTAACTATAGCATCTTGATGTCTTCCAGATAATGTTATCGAATTAGTCTTTTCATCGTACCATACAGAATTATTATGAAACCAATCATATTCAGTATAATAATCTTCATTAACTCCTTGATCAACAGGAAGAATTTTACTTAAATCTATAGTCTTGATAATATTTCCAGTTTCACGATCAATTTCAACTATATAGTCTTCAACAGTGCCATTTTCGAAGTTATTACTTGCGACCAATAAATCACCATCAGGCATTTCATAGACATCGTGATGATAGCCACCAGGTAAATTATATTCATAATATATTTTACCAAGTAAATCTATTTCAACTAGTCCTGTCATATAGTACGGATTATTAATTAATCTATTTGAACTAAGCATAATATGACCATTTCTTAGTCTTTGTATATCCCAAACAAAGTTTTCAGTTAAATACCATCTTACATCACCATTTGCATCATAAGCAGCTGTATATCCTTTAGAAGAAGGAGTTACAAAATACATATCGTTACTTAATTCTTCTTTATTTGCTTCAACTTTTGTTGGTAAAACAAAATCTTCAGGTAAAGCACCTGTTTTTATATGAATAGTTTTTGACTCTCCATTTACAGTAAGTATTACTTCATTATCACTATCAGGATATAATCCATATACAGGTAGATAATGAACCTTACCAGGTTTAAATGTATTAGTTATAGTAGTATCTTCATCTTTTCCGACTACTTTAATAGTAGGAGTAGTTAAATCCTTTGTTTCAAAAATAATTAAAGCAGTTAGAGGTGAAATATCATATGGGTCTAAAACAACTTTTGGATCTTCAAAAGTATAATTAGAACTTGCCAAAGTAGTTTTTTCTATCTCAGTTTGCTTTGTTAAAAGACTAGTTTCTATAGAAACAGGATTAGCCTTCTCACAAAAATAGTAAATATAAATTGAACAAAGACATGCGATTAAAACAAGTAAAACAAACTTATATTTAGTTCTCATAAAGTCTCCAATCTATATTAATCTAATTTCATTTTCATTAAAGAAAGGTTTTTTCGGATTAATTCTATCATAAAATAAAATGCCATCTAAGTGATCTATTTCATGTTGGAAAGCTATTGATAAATCTTCTCTAGCTCTTATTTTTACTGGATTACCTTCTAAGTCTAAACCAGTAATTGTTGTTCTAGCAAATCTAGGAACATGACCTTCAACTTCGCGATTAACACTAAGACAACCTTCACCTGCATCAGCAGCAATTTTTTCTTCTGAATGACTTACTATTTTAGGATTAATAACTACATAATTATCAAATTTACCTTTTTGATATTCATTAACAATTACAATTAATCGCTTATTTATGCCTACTTGTGGGAAAGCTAGTCCCATACCAGGTCTTAAATCATATCTTTTTTCATATTCATCTATTTGACTATATGTTAAGTGTTTAATCATCTGTTTTACTAATTCTTTTTCTTCTTCAGTAACAGGACCATCAAACGGTTTACTCTTCATACGCAAATGTTTATCTTTTTCGTCTAATATTTTACATTTCACGAACATAATTCATCACCACATCTATATTCTATCATAAAATCGTTAAATTTAGTCAAAAATTAGTTGCTTTTTTACACAAAGTACTTAGTTTACAAGAGTACTTTAATATGTTATACTTTACTAGTCAAAAGGAGTATTATGAGATATCAAATGAAATTAAACTCAAGAGAGTTTTTAAGGATGAAAACAGGGGAAAAAACTTTAGAATATCGTTTATATGATGAAAAAAGAAGAGAAATAAAGATTGGTGATGAAATAGAGTTTTTAAGATTACCATATCTTGATGAAACTATTTTAACAAAAGTTGATGAGTTACATATTTATAAAACTTGGTTAGAATGTTATAAGAAATTTTTTAAAGAAGATTTAATTAAATTTTATAAAAATACTAAAGAAGTAGTGGATGACACATATAATAATCTTTATTCAAAAGAAGAAGAACAAAAATATGGTTGCGTAGCAATAAGAATTAGAAGAGTAAAATAAAAGAAGTCAGATGACTTCTTTTATTATTGAACCCAAGTTCTAGCTCCAATAATTATAACAAGTAATATAAATAATACTAATACAATAGCTGCTCCATATCCTGTTCCGTACCCTGGACCACCGCAGCAACCGCCGCCGTATCCTGGTTGACCACATCCGTATCCTTGGTATCCACCATAATAATACATATAATAACCTCCTTCTAGTCTAATATATGATATTAGTTTAATGTAAAGTTGGTTATTAAAAACTCCTATTTTTTTGTTTTACATTTAAAAAAAATCATAATTATGTTATTATTATATGGTAAGGTGATAAATTATGAATAGTGTAAGTGGCAAAAGTAACAAAAAACACATTATTAGAGACATGGATAAACCACTATTAATAGTTACAGGTTTACTAATATTAATAGGCACTTTAAGTATTGTTAGTGCTTCAGCTAATGAATCAATATCAAGATATAGCAATTCGTCTGTCTACTATTATTTTTATAGACATGCTTTTATGATTACAGCCGGACTTACTGGTGCTTTTATCATTCATAGATTACCAACAAAATATTATAAAATTATAGCTCCTGTTTTATGGATAGGTGTAGCTAGTCTATTAATAGGACTATTTATATATGGAAGTGTTCATCGTGGGGCACTAAACTGGATTTCTATAGCGGGTATTAAAGTACAACCAAGTGAATTTGCTAAACCAGTTATTATTGTAATGTTAGCATTACTTTTTGAAAAAATGAATAAGAAATTTGCTAGTGGTGATTTTGTTCCATGGATATATACTGCTTTATGGATAGCAATAGGTATAATTATACCTATCATAGTATTCTTTCAAGATGATTTAGGAACTGCATCCATCATTCTTTTCATTAGTGGCTTTATGTATTTGGCGGGGCCGCTTGATAAAAAAATTCGTAATAAGCATATATTAATACTAGCAGCAGGTGCTATTTTATGTATTAGTTCTTATGGTATGGCTAAAGGAAAAATATTTTCAACTGAACAAGTTGAAAGACTTACACAGTTTTATAACCCATGCAGTTATTATGATGATAGTGGTTACCAAATATGTAACTGTTTTATAGCAATTAATGATGGTGGATTAACTGGACTTGGAATAGGTAAAAGTAAACAAAAATACTCATATATACCTGAAGCATATACTGATAGTATCTTTGCTATAATAGTTGAAGAAGATGGTTTAATTATTGGACTATTTATATTAACTTTATTTGCAATACTTGTTTGTAGAATTATAAATATTTCTAGAAAAGCTTCTACTATAAGAGGAAGATATATTGCTTTTGGTGTAGCTATATACTTCATGACTCATATGATATTTAATTTGGGAGGTTTACTTGGTATATTGCCACTTACTGGTGTACCACTTCCTTTAATAAGTTATGGGGGATCATTTACTGTTTCTTTTCTAGCAGCTATTGCGTTAGTTCAGAGAGTTAATATTGAAACTAAAAATCAAAGGATAAAAATTGACAAAATTTAGCATATAAATAGAACCTAATCATATATTTTAGTATGATTAGGTTTTTAATTTGGTTGCTATTTGTCTTTATATTATATCTATGGTATAGAAAGTACAAATTTACCTGGTATTTTAATTATAGAGTTATTAATAAAAAATATAATCTAGTTACAGTTGAGTTCTTATATTATGATAAAAGTAATATTATAAGAAAAGGAAAACTAGTTGTAGAAAAAATGGATAGTCAAGATATAATAAATATCTTACAAGAATGTTTTATAGAGAAGATATCTCTATAAAAGGATATAAGTATCTTTTATATTATCATATTAATAGGTGATAATATGAAGGATATTTTTATTTATGGATTAATAATAGTTAACTTATTTGTTTTAACAACAATTAATTATAAAAACAATGAAAAAAATGATTTAATAGATGTTGAAATTAAAGGATATGTAAATAAACCAGGTGTATATGAAATTGAAAATGATTCAGTTGTAAATGATTTAATAATTAAGGCTGGTGGGCTTACTAGTAATGCAGATATTAGTGTTATCAATTTAGCTAGAAATTTATCTAATGAAGATGTTGTAATTATATATTCAAACGAAGAAATAGCAGAAATGAAAGAGGGCAGCACTAGTGTCAAATATATAGATAAAGAATGTGTATGTCCTATTATAGATAATAGTGCTTTGTTTAACAAAGTTATTACTAATGCAGAAGGAATAATTATAGATACAGGTAAGGTTTCACTAAATAGTGCGACAATAGAGGAACTTATGACATTACCTGGAATAGGTGAATCTAAAGCTAAATTAATAATAGAATACCGTAGTAATAACAAAGGATTTAAAGAAATAGAAGAAATAAAGAATGTTAAAGGAATAGGTAGTTCTATTTATGAAAAAATTAAAGATTATCTTACTCTTTAGTACTCTTATATTTATCATTTTATATGTTTATTATAAAAATAATAATATTGTTTCTTTTTATGATGAAAATGTAACACGTATTGAAGGTATTGTTACTGATATAAATTATTTTGATGATAAAATAAGTTTTGTTGTTAAAAATAAAGAAAGTATTCTTGTTAATGATTATAACTTAATTAGTGATATAAAGTTAGGAGATTATGTATTAGCGGAAGGGATTATGAAAAAGCCAAATACTAATACTAATTTTAATTTATTTAATTATAAAAATTATTTACTTAGTAAGAATATTCATTATACTTTTACTTTAGATAAGTTAAGTGTCACAAAAAATAGTAATATATTCTATAAATTTAAAAATCTTATTTTAGATAGACTAGATAGTATTGATAATTCTTATTTATATACTCTTATTTTAGCCGATAATAGAATAGATGATACAATTTATGAATCTTATCAAACAAATGGTATAAGCCACTTATTTGCTGTTTCTGGCAGTCACATAGCTCTTATATCTTTTGTACTTTTATTTATACTTAATAAGTTTATAAAAAGAAGAAAAATAAGTTATGTAATAGTGTCAGTATTTATATTATTTTATATGTTTCTAACAGGCTTTAGTGCTTCAGTAGTTAGAAGTTGTTTACTATTTACTTTTATGACAATATTTAAATTATTTAATATTAAAATTAAAGCAGTATATATTCTTTACTTAATATCTGTAATTCTTCTAATATATAATCCATACTATATATATGACATAGGTTTTATTTATAGTTTTACAATAAGTTTTAGTTTAATGTTATTATCTAAAAAAATAAGTAATTATAGCAATTACTTTACTAAGCTTTTTCTAATAAGTTTAATAGCTTTTATAGTAAGTATTCCTATTACTATCAATAATAATTTTAGTATTAATTTATTATCCCCATTTCTTAATATTATATTTGTACCAATAGTATCTTTTATAATATTTCCTCTTGCAATTTTGACATTATTTATACCTTATTTAAATACTATGTTTATATTTTTTATAAACATCTTAGAATATTTATCAGAAATATTTTATAATCACAAGATAGAATTAATTTTCTCTCATATACCTTTTTACGGAATAATTATATATTATCTAGTTATTAGTATGTTACTATATAAGCAAAATAAGATATCGATATTTATTTTTTGTTTAATGTTATTTATACATTATAATATTAAATTATTTAATAAATATCCTATAGTTACTATGATTGATGTTGGTCAAGGTGATAGTTTTATAATTGAAATGCCTCATAATAAAGCAAATATACTAGTTGATACTGGTGGTAATTTAAATTATGATATCGCGAAAAATATACTCATTCCATTTATTAAATCAAAAGGCATAAAGGAAATAGATTATTTAATATTAAGTCATGGTGACTTTGATCATATGGGAGCAAGTGAAAATTTAATAAGTGGTTTTAAAATAAATAAAGTCATTATGAATAGAGGTAATAACAATGATATTGAACTAAGTTTTATTAACTTATTAAAGAAGAAAAAAGTCGAATATGAGCAGATATCTAAAAAAATATTAAATATTAATGGTAACAATTTCTACTTTTTGAATATATTAAATAGTGAAGAGGAAAATAAAGATAGTTTAATTTTATATACTAAATTAAATGGATATAAAGTTCTTTTTATGGGTGATGCAACAATAGAAGAAGAAAAAGTACTTCTAGATACATATAATCTTGAACATGTGGATATACTAAAAGTAGGTCATCATGGTTCAAATTATAGTACAAGTGATGACCTTATTAATGCAATTAATCCAGATTATGCTTTAATTTCTGTATCAAAAAGTAATTATTATGGTCATCCTTCAAATAGGGTTATAAGTTTATTAGATAGTTATGATACTGCAAAGTATCAAACAAGTATAGATGGAAGTGTAAAAATAGTATTTAGTAATAAATTACAAATCTATACTTGTCTTAAGGGGTCGCTAAGCGATTAGCGTTTAATATAGATGAGAGTGTTAATCACTCTCTTTTTTGTCTTTTTTTGTTGAATAAAGGCACTTGCTTTGATATAATACTTATAATAGACAGGAGAAAAAAAGTATGAAAAAAGAAAATGAAGATATAGAGATTTTATCATTTGATAATCTTGAAGAAGAAGAATTCATGCTTAATGATTCTAATATTAATGAAGAACCTATAATAATTCCAGATAATATAGTTGATACAAAGGAAGAAAAAGATTTAGAAGATAATATAGAACTAGATGAATTAATTAAAGAAGTAGCTAAAGAAGAACTTATTTCAAATAAGAAAAATAAGAAAGCAAAAAAAACAAAAAAGGAAAAAATCCTTAAAAAGCCAAAAAAGAGTAAGAAAAAACTAGAGTATGATGAAGATGGTAATCTTATTAAAACTAGAAAACCTAAAAATAAAAAAGTATTTTGGGCACAAGTTATTTTTTGCTTGGTTAGCTTTATTTTTATAGTTGGTTGTTGTATATTTTATGGAAGTAGAATGATAAAGTTCTATAATATATATAATCCAAAAACTGACGATGGTAAAGTAGTAGAATTATTAGGTAGTTCTATTACTGGAAAAGCATCAATCGCAACAGAAGGTGATGGTTTATATCGTATTAGTGGTTCATATTTATATAAAGGAACTGCTGTGGATAATTATGTTAAGTTTAGTAATACACTATGGCGCATTATTAAAGTAAATAGTGATGGTTCAATTGAAATGGTAACGGATTCATACATTAATGCTTTGGATTGGAATAGTAAAATTACAGATTATGCTAGTTCTGATATAAGATCATATTTAAATGATGTTTATCTAAATACCTTAAATAAGGATTTACTTACAAATGTAACATATTGTACAGATTTAATAACAGATTTATCTAGCGTTAAATGTGATAATAGTGATTCATCAGATTTTGTTAGATTATTAGGTATAACAGAGTTTTTAAATAGTGGGGTAGATGGTAAAACATTTATAACTGATGGTAATAATAACATATGGCTTTATAATAGTAATGAAAAATCAGTATGGAATACAAATGGTACTGGACTAGGGACAAGTAATGCTGACAGTGGATATCTAGTAAAAGCTGTAGTACATATTAAAAATAGTGCACAGTTATTAGGTGGTAAAGGTAAAAAAGAAGACCCTTATATTATTGAAGAAAAAAGGAATAAAGTTGAAGTTGGAAACTATGTTAAACTTGGTGATGATACATGGGTTGTATATGAAGTTAATAAAGAAAGTATTAAACTTGCATTAAGTACAGTTCTTAGTAATACATATAGATACTCTACTAGTGATAACTCATTTAATATTAATAGTAATAATAGTTTGGCAGCTTATTTAAATACAACATATTTAGAAAGTTTATCATATAAAGATTTATTACTAGATACAAAATGGTATAACGGTTCTTATACAAGTTATAAGGATGTAACAAAAAGTACTATAACTAGTAAAGTTGGTTTATTAAATGTTATGGATGTAAAAACAAATAACATAAATGCAGAAGAAAGCTATTATATTATGACTCCAGGGGATACATATTATGAATACATGGTTGGTTCTACTTTAAGACAATCTAAGATAACAGTATCTAGAAATATAAAACCAGCTATAAGTATTAAACTTACCAATATAGAAAGTGGTAAGGGGACAATGTCAGACCCTTATGTAATGGAGGGATAATATGAAAAAGTTAACAATTGTAATGATAATTTTAGATATTTTAGTAGCATTAGGATTCATAGTAACTTACTGTATTCCATCAATTAAAAATACAGTAATTGCTACAGCACTTAATACTAAAACTCATCAGTGGATAGCGTATACTTTCTATAGTGAAGAACAAATAAATTATGTTCTTTCTCTTGATAGCTATATTCCACTTACAGATGAAGTTGATTTAGATGCTATCGTTATTGATACATCTGAAAAAGATAGTTATGATAACGAATATGATGAACAAATACTTACTCGTGATCAAGGTAATGAAGAATACAAGTTAATAAATGTTAAAGTTGGCGGTTATGATGCTTATTTAGTAGCAATATATGATCCATCCAAAGTTGATTTGATTCATTCAAAAACATTTAACACTGGTTCGGGTCAAGAACAAGTTATTTCAATGTGTAAAAGATATGGTGGTCTTGTTTGTATCAATGGTGGTGGTTTTGTTGATTATGGTACAGGATCAGATATTCCTATGGGATATATAATTGATGATGGTAAAGTTATTTGGTCAGATAGTGATCAAGCTAATAATCTAATTGGATTTACTTATAGCAATAAATTATTACTTACAAGAGCAACAGGTGACGAAGCTATTTCTAAGGGAATGCGTGATGCTCTTGAATTTGGACCTTTCTTAATAGTTAATGGTAAATCAATTGAGTATACTAATTCTGATTCTGCTGGTGGTTATTCTAGAGCAGCTAGAGTAGCTATTGCCCAAAGAAAAGATGGAGTAGTATTATTCTTGGTAACTGAAGGAACTCATTCCAATGGACCAAATCTTGGAGAAGTTGTTGATATTCTCGAAAAATATGGAGCTTACAATGCAGCTAATTTAGATGGTGGTACATCTACTTCGTTGGTTATTCAAAATAAACTAATAAATAATCCAAAAAATATTTTTGGTCAATCAGTTTATAATGG